>CAZTFN010000091.1:0-12467 GCA_964612905.1 uncultured Flavobacterium sp.
AAAGCAATTCCAGCTCCTAAAGGAATTTGTCCACCTACAATTCCATGTCCACCATAAAAACGGTGTTCTTTTGAGAAGATGTGCATGGATCCACCCATTCCGTGCGAAGTTCCAGTTACTTTCCCATACAATTCTGCCATCACTCTTTTAGGATCTTCTCCCATACCAATTGGTTGTACGTGATTTCTATAGGCAGTGATCATTTTGTCTTTTGTCAAATCCATTGCATGCAATGAACCCGCTAAAACTGCTTCTTGACCATTGTATAGATGTAAAAAACCTCTTACTTTTTGTTGAATATAAACAGATGCTAGTTTGTCTTCGAACTTTCTCCAAAATAACATGTCTTTATACCAATCCAGATAGGTTTGTTTCGTGACTTTCTTCATTCTAATAGTTGTTTGTTATCGAATTATAAATGCATCCAAAACCTGGGATAGCAAATACAAAAATAAACCTTTTCAATAGAATAAAAAAAGTGGATTTGAGTAAAATAAATACAACGTTTTCGTAGCCGTATTTACTTGTCTTTGGCGATAATAATGGTTGCTTTGGCACCTGTTGCCAAGTTCCATTCGTTGGAAGAAATGGTATTTCCTGAATCGTCAAAAACTCTGAAGCCAGCAGTATTTGGACCTGAAGTTCCTTGGTTCAATGCAACGAACGAAATTCGATTCAATCCAACCTCTAAAGGAATGTCGAAACCTTGAAAAGTACTTCTTAAGGTGATGTTTCGAATGACAGGAATATCATTCACCATTATAGTGACACGATCTCCGTCAGGATATTGAAAATCTCTACAAATAATTCGGACTGATTTTGATTGGGTTCTAAAGCTTCCCAAATCTTGATCGATCACAGGGTAAGGAGCATTTATTTTTTTCCATGAATTCAAGAAACGCTCTTCGGAAATTTTAGCCTGAGTTAAAATTCCTTTGTTCTTGAGTTCGTCCTCCTTTTTCTTTTTAGCAAGATCCTTTTGCTGTTTTGCATGAGCGGTCTTAAAACCGTCTTTGGAATCATTTTCCAACGACTTTGGTTTTTTAACGGTCTTAGCAGGAATAGCCAAAATTGCTTTTTTCTTTCCCTTCTCTTTGGTTCCATCTTTTGTGTCTATCTGAGCAGATAGTGAGGTAGCAACCAAAAGGCTAAGAGTGAATAAAATGAATTTGTAGTTTTTCAAAATCTGTTTTTGATACTCAATACGTCACAAATATAATGCCGTAGGTTTTGTAAGTCGTTGTAAATATGTTAAAACTTACGGAATTCCCATAAAATAAAGCCTGTCACTTTTTGTCACCACCAAAATTTTTTCAGAAATCAAGGGTGATTTATTATTGCATTGTAATTCAGGACATGCAAAGAAAACCTGATTATTTCGTAGGATTTCAAACTTTAATAACCCTCAGTCCAATGAAATGTATTGTCAAACTATGCTTATATATGAGCATTTTTCTAGGCTCTTATGCTGTCTCAGCACAAGATGCATTTGAGCTCAAGATCGAAATTCCCCCGATTGGTGGTGAATTCACCATCCCGATAAATTCCAACTATACCTACAATTATACCGTGGAATGGGGAGATGGTAGCACCAGTTCCAATGTAACTTCTGACGCCACGCATTCCTACGAGACTGGGAATCTGTTTGAATACGTGGAGTTTACCATTAAAATTTATGGTGATTTTCCCGCCATTAACTTTCATTCCAGTTCTAGTAATAATTTCAATGATCACTCCGTGGTAGAAATTTTGAGTTGGGGTTCCATTGAATGGGAATCATTTAATTCGGCTTTTCGTGGATGTAAATACATGAAAATTGCTTCTAACGCTGGAGTGCCTGATCTAAGCAATGTGACTGATTTATCCGATATGTTCCATGGATGTGAGAAGATAGATGCTGAATTTTCTAATTGGGATATTAGCAATATCACTGCGGCATCTGGGATGTTTCAGAAGACTTTTAAAATATCTACAGACAATTTCGATGCAACGATTTCGGGTTGGGCTACAGACATTACAGGTACTGTTGATGGAAATGATGACATTCCAAATGGATTGGATTTTGGAACGATCAGCCCAACCATATGTTCATCGGCAGATGACGTTTTTAATCTGGTTGAAAATTATGGATGGACCTTTGATGTCGGTTTTTCAGAGGACTGTGACGAAGTATTCTCATTTACCGTTATCATTCCCGATGGAGGAGCTGATTTTGTCATTCCAATTAATACTGCTTCTTCTTTGTCCTATGACTATTTTGTAGACTGGGGTGACGGAACCTTTGATTCGGATCAAACTTCAGATGCTACACATACCTATGCGAATTCAACTGGTTCAGATGAAACCTATCAGATTAGTATTTATGGTGATTTTCCAGCCATAGAGTTCGAAAGCAGCAGCAGTGATGCTGCCAATGATCAAATGATTACAGAGATCAAAAGTTGGGGGACCAATAAATGGCAAACCTTTAGTCAAGCTTTTTGGGGATGTTCAAATCTTATGGTCTCTGCAGATGCTGGAGCACCTGATTTGTCTGAAGCTACTTCACTTTATAGAACCTTTAGAGGTTGTTCTTCTTTAAATTCAGATGGTGGATGGGAGAATTGGGATGTAAGTACTATTACATCTATGGTAGAAACTTTTGATGATTGCGTTAATTTCGATGGAGATGTTTCTGGTTGGGATGTAAGCAATGTGACCAATATGGTGTCTTTGTTCTTGAGTTGCCATGTTTTCAATCAAGATATTAGCAGTTGGGATGTAAGCAATGTGACCAATATGGAGTTCATGTTCGCGCAAGCGTATACTTTCAATCAAGATATTACAGGTTGGGAAACAGGAAAAGTAACCAACATGTTCGAAACTTTTAGAAATGCAGATAGCTTCGATTATAGTTTGGGTGATTGGGATATCAGTTCCGTGACGAATATGCAGAATATTTTCTGGGAGAACGATGGAATGTCTGTCTTTAGTTTTGATGCTACCATCAATGGATGGGATACAGATTCAAGTGGTATGGCAGGCGATGGAATCGATGATATTCCCAACAATATAGATATGGGAAGTTTGGCTCTAGGGCATTGTTCAGCTGGAGACGCCATCACAGATTTAACCACCAACTATGGTTGGACCATCACATCCGATTTTTCCTATGATTGTGGGTTTACAATGGAAGTGACGGTTCCTCCAGGAGGGTCGCAATTCCCAATAAGAACCAATTCGGCCTATACCTTTAATTATTCCGTGGATTGGGGAAATGGTGTGACCACTTCAAACCATACGGGAGATGCAGGAACCTTTTATTCGAATAGTACAACTGAGGATCAGGTATTCACCATCAAGGTGATTGGAACCTTTCCAGCGCCATACTATAACAATGACGATACCTATGCTCAAATGATTACGAAAGTGGTGAGTTGGGGTGATATTCAGTGGGAAAGCTTTGAAAATGCTTTTTATGGATGTACCAACTTGGTTGTTGATTCAGGAGCAAGAGCACCAGATTTGGCCAATATAACAAGCTTAAAACAAATGTTCAAAGATTGTACGAGCCTGAATTCTGATGGAAATTGGGAAAATTGGGATACCAGTAATATTGCCAATATGCAAGCCCTCTTTGAAGGATGTACGAACTTTAATGGAGATATCTCAGGTTGGAACACTGGGAATGTAACAACTATGAGGGATCTGTTCAAAGATTCTTCAACTTTTGACCAAAGTTTAGGCAATTGGGATTTAACTTCTCTGACAGATTTATCAGATATTTTTAACGGTGCTTCGGCAATGTCTGTAGCGAATTACGATGCTACCATTATTGGCTGGGGAACTGATAGTAGCGGAACAGCAGGGGATGGAATTGACGATATTCCGCAATTGGTTGCCATGGGGGTTCAAACCCCAAAACTTTGTGATGCAGTGAATACCGCCATAAGTTTAGAGAATTACTACTTCTGGGCGATCAGCTCCACAAACCTAAGTTCTGACTGCGATAATGATGATACTGCCTTCATTTTTAAAATTCAAGTAGACAGTACAAACGATACATTTACAATTCCAGTAAACCCAGACAATAGTTATATTTATCTATATCGTGTGGATTGGGGTGATGGAACAGTCCTTTTTAGTGGAGAATCTTTTACGCATACCTACTCGGGTTTAAGTGCAACTCCAACAGAGTTTACCGTGAAAGTATATGGCGCATTTCCAGCAATAGATTTTAGTGCTCCTCAAAGTAATGATACAAATGATACGCTCATAACTGAAATAGTCAATTGGGGAACCATTGACTGGAGAACCTTTGACAACGCCTTTCAGGGCTGTACAAATTTAACCATCGCTTCGGATGCAGGTGCCCCTGATTTATCGAATGTTACGGATTTAAGCAATGCTTTTGACGGATGTACCTCTTTAAATTCAGATGGAAATTGGGAAACTTGGGAGATAGGTACCATCACCAATATGTCTGGAATGTTTCATGGAACGAGTAATTTCAATGGAAATATTTCAGGTTGGAATACTAGTAATGTTACTGATTTGAGCTCAATGTTTGAAGGAGCTTCGATATTCAATGCAGATATTTCTGGATGGTCAACGAACAATGTGACCCATATGAATTCTCTTTTCAAAGATACCAATGTGTTCAATTACAGTTTGGAGAATTGGAACATTGCTTCCATATCTGATATCGAAGCAATGTTTGAGAATGCAAATGCATATAGCACAAGCAATTTTGACGCAACGTTGACTGGATGGTATTCGGGGACCTATCCTGATAATTTGGATTTAGGAACAGTTACGCCAACCTATTGTTTGGCTAGTCAGATTGTTTTGGACCTAACCGCAAATCACGGTTGGACGATCGGGGCTAATATCGCCAGCGACTGTGATGGAGTATTTTCTTTTGATATTGTGATTCCAGATGGTGGCGCAAGCTTCACACTCCCAATTGTAACAAGCACATATACCTATAATTACTTTGTGAATTGGGGAGATGGAACCTTTATCAACAACGCCAGCACTCAGCTTTCACATGCATTTAGCAATGACACAGGGGCGGATCTCACCTACACAATATCAATTGAAGGAACCTTTCCAGTGATGGATTTCTATGCGAATCGATCGGTGACCAATCCTTTAATGATTACAGAGATTAAGAATTGGGGAGACATGGAATGGGAAAGTTTTGAAGGAGCTTATAGAGGTTGTGAAAATTTGACCATTTCACCCGATGCCGGGGTTCCCGATTTATCAAATGCAACTTCTATGGAATATGCTTTCTATGATTGTGCGGCTTTGAATTCTGATGCCAACTGGGAAAATTGGGATGTGAGTACCATTACCAATATGACAGAAACCTTTTATGGAGCAACCAACTTTAATGGAGACATATCGGGTTGGAACGTCAGTAACGTGACGAATATGAGTGCTCTGTTTAAAAATACAGATGAATTCAGTCAACCTCTAGAAAATTGGAACATAGGTTCGGTAGTTTCTATGTTTAATATGTTTGACAATGCCAATGCATATTACTTTGAATATTTTGACAATGCTTTAATTGCTTGGGCTGCGGCTTCAACAATTCCTTCCAATATTGATTTGGGTACCATCACGCCAGAATATTGCGCTTCTTCAGATGCCATTACGGAATTAATCAACAATCATAGATGGACCATCAACGCAACATTCACCGAACGATGTAATAATTTTACGATTGATGGATTGGATGGAATCGTATTTCAACAATCAAGCAGAGATTTTACCTTAGACCTTTCAGATGATTTTACGGCGTATGATGTAGGTGTCAACAATGTTGATATTACCATGGAATATACAGCTGCCACAGACACCTATGTGGTGACAGGTGATGTAACCACTTCCTTTGATGGAAATGACATTGAAACCACCATGATGTTGACAGTTGCCAATCAGCAAGTGGTTAGTTTGTCCTTTGGAATATCAACTTCTTTTGAGTTGTACGAACTCACGTTTGAACCCGATAGCCTTACCTTTCAATACGATCTTACCGAAGAACAATTTGAACTATTCGGAGGTGCCACCATCTCTTTTGATGGAAATGATGTGGCAATTGGACTAGGAGATGATGACAATCCAGGAATCATTGTGGAAAGTGGAAATCTTCAACAACTGTTCGCATCTGTTACAGCCGATTTTACCATCAGTGATTTGGCGTTTTCTCCTGATGAATTAACGTTTGTATACAATTCAACAAATAGTCTCTACGAGCTTTATGGTGGAGCAACCATTACATTTGATGGAAATGATATTGATCTTGTTCTGGGTGATGAAGATGATCCGGGGCTTGAGATTGAAAACGGAAGCTTAAAAGCAATTAATGCCTCTATTACTGCTGATTTCGATATTTTCGATATCGGATTCAGTCCAGAAGACTTGACCTTTGTATACAGTTCAGAAGATGATATTTATGAACTCTATGGTTCAGCTTCCATCTCTTTTGATGGCAATACAGTGTCCATTGGATTGGGTGATGAAGATACTCCTGGAATTGAAATTAATGGTAGTAGCTTACAATCTTTAGATATTTCCATTTCGGCTGATTTTGATATTGCGGATGTTACCATTTCACCAGATGATTTGACCTTTGTATACGACAAAGACAACTCCTATTACAAGATGTATGGATCTGCCACCTTTACCGTCGATGGAAATGACATCAACTTGGATTTAGGCGATGCGGATAGTCCAGGAATTGTATTTTCTTCAGGTTCTGTGGATGCGATCAATGCCGCCATTACAGCTGATTTTTCCATGAAAGACATTGATTTTACGATTGATACTATGGGATTGCAATATTCCAAAGACGACAGCTCATATGCCATCTTTGGATCGGCGAGTGCCAGTTTCGATGGTGAAAGTATGTCGGTAACTTTAGGTGATTCTGATGATCCAGGATTCCAATATTTCGATGGTGCCGTTCAAGCGATTGATATTTCTATCACTGCTGATTTCTCTTTGAAAGAAATTGCCATTCAGCCAGATGACTTGACCTTCATTTATTCGAAAGATGATGATCAATTCGAAATGTATGGAGATGTCACCATTACAGTCGTTGGAGATACGGTTGAAGCATTGTTAGGAGATGAAGACAATCCTGGAATGATCTACCAGAACTCCTCTATTCAACAAGTAAACTTTGGAGTCACCACAGATTTCAGTATCAGTGGACTCACCTTGGATGTGACCGATGTGGGAATTGATTGGAACAGCGGAGGTCTCTTTGATCTGTATGGAGATGCCGATTTAAAAATCGCAGGAGATGTCATTGATGCCGATTTTGGTACCTCGAGTGATCCAGGCGTTGTGATTGAAAATGCAGTCTTAAAGTCATTGGATGTCGATATCAACAGTGACGTAAAACTTGGAAATCTAGAAGTCGAAACCAAAAGTTTGGTGGTTCAATACAGCGATGATGTATTTGATCTTTCTGGAGAACTGGAAATCAAAGAAGTCTTTTCGATTGCCGTGACTTTGGGAACCGATTCACAACCAGGAGTGGAGATTGATGTGAGTGGGAGTGTACCTAAGTTTAAGATTGAAGACTTAACCATAGATATTGAACATGGAAACTTAGGAGCCATCGATTTAAAGCAATTGAAACTAGAGTTTAACTCTGTGGGTATCTTGGAATCGGATTTAAAAATTGTTTTCCCTGAAGGTTGGGAAGTTGACGGAACGATGAAATTCAAAGATATTAATGGAAAAGCAGAAATTGATGAAATCTCACTTGCCTATGAAGCTGATAATTTAGACGACGCAATTGAAATTTTCGAGGGTGTACAACTAACCTATTTGGGTGGAAGCGTGAGCAATTTGACTAAACCCTCTCAACTTGAAGTATCGGCAGGCATAGGAACGATATACGGTGGTGGATTTACCTTGGATAATAAGTCTGCAACCTTTGTCGCCATGACAGACAATGTAACCATCTCAAGTAAAGAATTTAAAATTAGTGGTGATGTAGATGTTGGAGCCTACAGAACAGGAACCAATGAATGGAACAGTTTGTTGGGTGAAGGAAGTATCGATTTGACAGCCTATTTCCATCACTATGTAAAGACAACAGTGGATGCCAAATATCCGGGAGACCCATTGATTCAAGCAGATTTAACAGCTTACTTTGATAGTAGTGGGCACTTCGATGGATTGTTAGATGTTGAATTCATCGTTCCACATTGGGTTCCATTTATTGGGGGTAAACATTATGGAAGCGTAGATGGAGCTGTTCGATATAAAAAAGGCGATTTGGATGGAAGTTTTGGTGCCGCTTGGGTAAGAATTGCCACTTTTTGGCATACCTATCATGAAGGTGCGAAATACAATTTTGGAAGTCGAAAAATCAGTTCTATTGGAAGTGGAACCATTGATGATATTGAAAGTACTATCAACCACGATGAGGGAAATAGAAGTCTCACAGGAACCAGTAAGGTATTCGATTTTGAAGTGGTGCAACCAGCTCCAGATTTGATGTTGATTGATATTGATTGGGATGGAATGGTAGACGACGCCCTAATTACCGTAACAGGCCCAGAAGGAACTTATGAGTTGACCAAAGCAGTTATTTTAGAAGAAAATGCAATCGACGAAACTCCTACCATGGGTTATGAGGAGAATATGACCACCATTGCACAAGATACTGTATCAACATTCTTGTTTTCAACAGCTTCGGCATTGAATGAAAATGATGCGATTCAACCGAAACTTACAACAGGAGATTATCAGTTGATCTTATCCTTTCCTGAAACGGTTACAGATATTGATTCGATTCAATTCAAACCCAAATGGCAGATTCCTGAATCCAATATCATTGTAAATCAAACGTCTCATAATAGCTTCGATCTAGAAGTAGATTATTGGTCATCATTACCAGATTCTACTCTGGTTTCGTTTTACGTGAATACTCAGAATTCTTATGATGAAGGAAGGTTGATCAACCATGTGCAAGCATCCAATTTTGACAGTGCAGGAAATGGAACGGAAACCTTGACTTATTTACCAACCTACTTTGAAGACAACCTTACAGATGTGTATTTCTATGCAGTGATTGAAGATGGTGTGAATCCGCCGTTTAGATCCGTGATTAGTTCAGTTTATACCATTGAATTTGATTTGGTGGGAACCATGACAGTAGACGACCCCACAGGAGATGTGGTGGCAGAAGGGTTACGGGTTTTCATAGACCTAGATAATGACGGTAATTTTGATACCGATTCTACAGGAGATTTGGAACCCTTCGTCTTAGTGAATGAGGATGGGGCTTTCTCTTTTCCTGATATTGATGAAGGAACCTATAATTTACGAGTCGTCTTACCAAGCGGCTATCGATTGGTTGGAGGAACCGATAATTTCTCCTCTCAAACAGTCACCTTTGATGGGACTCCATTACAATTAACGTTACAAATTGAAACCTATTAAGATGAAAGCAAGAATTATATTGATCGTTGTATTGTTTTGTGTTTCATCCACAAGTGTTGTCTTTGGGCAAGAGACCCTTCAGCACGAAGCAATCACACCTGTAAAAAATGGATTGACTGGAATTGCCTCAGCAATTTCTGGAGGATGGGCCGTAGTAGCCTCTCCTCAAAAAGACAATGGAACACGAAGAAAAGTTGGAGGAGTGACTTTCTATCGATTGTCCGATGGGCAATGGAAAATATTTCAGGAAGTTTTACCGAGCGGTGTGAGTCAACTAGCCAATTTCGGAATGAGTGTGGCTATTGATGGATCAACTGCTGTCATTAGTGCGATAGGGGACCATCAAGGGGCCTTGTTTTCTGGAGCTTTGTATGTGTATGACTATAACTATCTTCAAGAGAGTTGGACCTTGACTGCTAAGCTGAAAGCCTCCGACTTAGGTATGGGAAAAAGATATGGTCAGTCCGTGGATATTTTGGGTGATATGATCGTGGTTGGATCATATAATGCTGATGGAATGGCGACCAAGTCAGGTGCTGCTTATGTATATCGAAGAATAGAGAACGAATGGACGGAACAGCAGAAATTATTTACAAGTGAGGGATTGTCCAACGATTACTTTGGTCATCATGTGAAAATATTAAGTGAGAATTACATCGCTATTGGATCCTACAATGCAGATGGAGCAGCAGAGCGTTCTGGAACCGTTCACATCTTTAAAAGAGTAGAGGATGTTTGGGCAGAACAAGCAAAACTTTTTGATGCCCAAGGGGAATCAAGCGATTTATTTGGTTATAGTTTAGCATTTGTTCCAGAAAGGAGAAATGCTACGAATGACGGAACTTTTCCTGGGATTTTATTTGTTGGAGCTCCAGGTGTTATGAATGAAAATAAGAAAACAGGAGCTGTATATTTATACACTGAAACTACTTCTGGTTGGACGCAAGGGTTGAAACTGATTGAACCTGATTCAGATCACAATGATCATTTTGGAGTTTCTTTATCAGCGAACAAACAAGGCGCATTATTCGTAGGAGCCAGTAGAACCAATAACGATGACAATCTAAACTCTGGAGTGGTCTATTTTTATCAGTCTCTATTTGGAAATGGAACGCAAGTTTCTTCGAGCATTAAACTTTCTTCCAATTTTATCAATGCTTACGATCAGTTTGGAACCCATGTCACTGTAGATGATGAAAATATTATCATAGGTTCTCCTTACACAGATACCAATGGCTTGACCAATGCAGGAGGCGTTCAATTCTTCAGAATGGGAGGATTGTTTTCAGGAGCAACTGATTTGTCGCAAATCTATGCCTTAGAACAAAATGTTCCGAATCCATCCGAAGGAAGTACAGTCATTCAATATGAATTGAAAGAAGCAGGAGATGTGAGAATCTCGCTATACAATATCAATGGACAATTGATTTCAACTTTGGTTGACGATTATAAAGAATTTGGTGTCTATACAGTAACTTTAGATACAAGAAATCTGCAAACAGGCGTGTATATCTATAAAATTGAGGTAAACGACTATACAGCAGATAAGAAGATGCTAATCGGAGGATAATCTGGTTAAGATATTTCTCGTCCTCTAGAAATTTATGAGAAAGGAAGTTCTTATGGAAGACTGATTCATTGAATCAGTCTTTTTTATTTGATAGGAAAATCAAAATAAGTTTTCGGAAATGGCTCCTCCTTCAAGCCAAAGTGCCACCATTCTTTAGAATAAGGTTGAAATCCCGCCTCCATCATTAAGTTTCGTAATAACAATCGATTGGACCGTTGTTTTTCAGTCAAATTTGGATAGGTGGGGTGAGAAGGATCACCGAAATAATCGAAACCACTTCCCATATCCAATTCCTTGCCCGTTCTCTTATCTATGATGGTCAGATCAACAGCAGCTCCTCTGGTATGACTCGATCTTGATGCGATGTAATCCAGCTTAAACAAATCTTTCTTGGCTACGTTCGGATAGTATTTCTGCTTGGTTAAGGTATCGTTCAATACTTTCGCCCAGCGCACAAAATGATCCACAGCACGCTGAGGTCTGTAGCCATCAAACACTTTTAAACTTAATCCGAACTCTGCCAATTTTGCTTGAACCCCTTTGATGGCTTGTCCAGCTTTTGTACTTACGATAACCACATTTTTTTCATAACCATCAACAGGTTTTCCTAAGAAGTTATCATTGGTAATGTAACGCAATTCACTTTCAATCGTTGAATCAATATCTGAGAGGTAGGAAAAACCTTCTGGTAAGTTCTGAGAACAAGCGCTCAACGAGAAAATGAGGACAAAAAGGAGTAAGAGACGTTTCATGTTCTAAAAGTAGGAAAATATTTAATTTTGTGGTCTATGAATGAACTAACATTAACCACACCAGCATTATTATTTTCAGCGATTTCTCTAATTATGTTAGCCTATACCAATCGATTTTTGGCATATGCGGCAGTCATTAGAAATCTACATGACATCTACTTAGAGAAGCAAGACGAAACGTTGCTCCGTCAGATTCGAAATCTGAGGATGAGACTCACGCTCACACGTTGGATGCAAATTTTTGGAATTGCCAGTTTGTTACTGTGTGTGCTCACTATGTTTCTGATTTATGTAGATCAGCCAGTAACTGCAGCTTGGATTTTTGGAGTGGCTTTGTTATTGCTGATTTTGTCTCTTGGGTTTTTGATTTGGGAGATTCAAATTTCATCTCAAGCACTACAACATCATATTTCGGATATAGAAGAACATCTCAAAAAAAAGTAAGAGCCGTTTCTTGCGAAACGAACTCTTACCAAGTAAACTAATAAAACCAAGTATTAGTACGTTAATTAGAGATAGTATTTCTAATCTCCTTACTAATGTTGTAACGGTTGATGATCGTAACTTAGTACTCTCTTCAACATCCATTTTTTATTTTCCAGGATCCACAGATGGGTGAATTTTGCCGTGACTGTGGGTCGTACCTCTCCATTTTCTTTCAAATAGAAATTGTGATCTCCTTTTTGAATTGCTCC
>CAZTFN010000091.1:12477-12977 GCA_964612905.1 uncultured Flavobacterium sp.
ATAAAACACCATTTTTCTTAAGTGTAAATACTTCCAATGAGCCTTTTACCAATTCTCTGTAAGGTCGAACGTTAGGGTTTCCACAGATACTTTGTTTGGTAGATCTTAAGAATTCTTCTTTCCCGTTGGTCACTCCTCCTGTATCATGATAGAACTCAAAGTCTTCCATGATTAAGGGAACCATATCTTCTGATTTGCATTCGTTGAAAGCCGAATCAAAGATCAGACTGTCATTTTTCTTCAATGTTTTATACAATTCAGAATCTTTTGAGATTTGAGAGCTTGCAATCATCGAAGACAAAAACCCGATGGCAAAGATCCACGTTTTAAGCGGTGCTTTCATGATTAATAATTCAAGTAGTGATCGTTGTAAACGCTATTGATCTCAAGAAACTTTTGATCAAAGGTAATTTCTATAACTTCTTTTCCATTCTTTTCAGCATGAAAGTCTTCTCCTAAGTTCGCTAGGTTAGCGAAAAGAAACATGAGAATTCCCGCAA
>CAZTFN010000092.1:0-12772 GCA_964612905.1 uncultured Flavobacterium sp.
TAAGTGCACCTCCTTCTTTACTTAAGACAATTCCTGTTCGAATGGCAACAGTTCTGATCTCATGAGCTTCAAATTCAAAAATGGCTTGCTCCCAGAGATCACAAACTTTCGCAATAAAATCTTTTCCAGCTTTGTCATCTTCTTTAAAAATGATTTCACTGGTTACAGATCCATAATAACCAATCGCAGAAGACGAGATAAATGCTTTCAAGGGAGTGTTGAGTTTTTGAACGTACTGATAGAGTAGTTTGGTGGATTCTACTCGACTATCAATGATGACCTTTTTTCTCTGGTCAGACCATTTTTTGTCGGCGATTCCAGCTCCTGCCAAGTGCACAATATAATCAAGGTCTTCAAAGGCTCTTTCATCAATCGTTCCATTGTTGATGTCCCAAACAAAACTGGGGTATTCTGAGTTTGAATTTTTATTTCGACTTAGCCAACGTACTTCATACCCTTTCGATGTTAGCATCTCTGAAAGACGTCTCCCAATCAAACCTGTTCCACCTGTAATCAGTACTTTTTCCATACTACAAAAATACGAAAAACCCCAACCATGAAGGTTAGGGCTTTTCTTAAAAATATGATAATTAAGAGTTTACTTAATCTCTTTTAAAGCGTTGTCGATTAACGTCTTTAAGTGAGATTTGTGCGCTCTCGTTGAAATATTTCCTGTTCCATTACCAACCCATGTACGAACTTTTTTCAAGTTGTAAATAGCCATTGATTGTGCTGCTGGAATAAAACGATTTTTTGTTCTACCGGTTACCATGTTAATCAATCGCTTCACATAGATCGCTTGTAAATTCTGACGGAATGAATTCACATTTGCATTGATGTCTGGTAAGAACATTGCCTTGTTCAAGTCGTTCATGAATGTAGATAGTTTGTATTGATTTCCGTACAATTCAGAATCGTTCAATCTTTGTAAGGTATTTGGGTGCATGATGTGCGCTAAAACTCGTGTTTGATACCCTAATACCTGAGCGTGAATCTTTGGGTCTTCTGGCCCACCGAAGAAATTAAACCCTCTTCGCTGTCTTGCCAAATAATTGTATACTTCGTTAGGAGCATCAAAAGCATTGGGAGCAAATACGTATTTCTTCAATGCATTGAAAGCTCTCTTTTGTTCTTCCAAACTTACAGGAGTATAAGGCTGTGTTCCTCCTTTTTGTCCATAGTTAGATCTGTCTACATAAACACCACCAATAAATCTTGAAATTACATCACCAGCTCTAGCTGCTTGCCCATTTAAGGTGAAATAAGCTCTTACTAAATTCATGTATGTCTCATCATCTTTAGTAAATCTTCCTTTGATGTCTTTCATCATGGTGTTTACCAATTCAAATCGATTGATAGAATAAGTGATTTGATCGTTAGAAAGGTCTCCTGTCATAACACGTGGATCTATTGCCTTCCCTGGAGAACGCATATCGTCTGCATCATTTCCAAAAATCAATGCTGGTTCAGTAGATCTGGATAATAAGGCATCTTTTTCTGCTTCATTTTTAAAATCTTTATAACCAAATTCAATTGCCCAAACATCATAGGGCCCAACAGCTGTATCATAATATTGTCCTTGTTTACTTCTGTCATTGGTCACGTTGATGGCAGCATAGTCCATGATAGAAGCGGTCAAAGCTTTGCCTTCAATAAAGTCAGCATCTGCCAATTGTTCTGGAGTGAAAAGGTGACTTGCCTTCATGTTATGCATAAGTCCCAAAGTATGTCCTACTTCATGAATAATCAAGGATTTCATACCTTCTTTCTTCAATTTCTCCATTTCTAAGTCGGAAGCACCGGTTGCACTTAGTATAGTGTTTCCAAATAATAAGTTCTCATGCATTAAATTTCCTATAGAGCAGTATACGTAGTTTTCTTTCTCTTCAAGTTGCTTCAGAGCTAATTCCTCTTCTGTTTCCAAACCAATATACATATTGGCTTCTGCATCTTCATACAATCTATCTGCGAAAACTCTATTGGTGAAGTGAACGTATTCTAACATGATGTCCGCTCCTAAGATTTCACCAGTTCTAGGATTTACGAAGCTTGGTCCGTATCCACCAAATGGAGGATTTGGAGAAGAGGTCCATCTTAATACGTTGTAACGAATATCTCCTGCATCCCAATCCGCATCATCTGGCTGTACTTTTACAACCATGGCGTTTTTGAAACCAGCTTTTTCAAAAGCAACATTCCAAGCTAATACTCCTTGCTTGATTGTTTCTCTCCATTCAACTGGAGTTGTATTTTCAATCCACCAAGTAATCGGTTTTACGGGTTCAGAAATAGCCGCATTTGGATCTTTTTTCTCCAAACGCCATCTGTGAATCATATCTCTGTAATTCACAGTTGCTGTTTCTGTCATGTCGTTTGTTTGAGTTGTAAAATATCCAACTCTGGCATCGTCCATTCTAGGCTTGTAACCATCTTCTGGCATGCTCATGAACGTATGGAATACTTTGATAGCAACATTTCTTCCATCAGCAATTGCATTTGAACCACCATTTAAAACCGATGGATTGCTGTATACATATTCGGTTTTTACGTTGGTGTTTTCTGGATAGTTTTTAATCTCATTGATTTTCGACTTTCCTTTGTCAAATCGACCTAAAGAGAAAGCAAATGGAGATTGTCCTGGGAATCTAGGCCCTTTAATTCTTGTAAATACTTCGGAAATAAACAATCCGTTGGCATCAATTAAGTATTCTCCTTTTTCCTTATCGGTAGCCAAGATTTTTCCACTGGCAATGGTTGCATCACTGGTATTGGCCTTGGCAGCTCTCGAAATTGCATTGTTAGGGTCAAAATAGAAGTTGGTATTTGGAGCAACAATTTCTATTTTATTGAAGTACTTCTTTACGTGAAAAATAGACGATCCTCGATACGAACCTCTAAAAGCTCCTGCTTCGGTCACACCATCCGCAATTTGAGCGAAATAAATAAAGTCTTTGTTTAATTGATCTTCTTTGATGACCATTTTCACTGCACCTGTTACAGTATCTTGGTAAATGGTAAAAAGACCTTCTATTTTCTTAGATTTCTTTGTAAGATCAGCAATTGTTTTGGTTTTTGGTTTTGGCTTCGGTTTTGGTTTTACCTGCTCAGTTTCACCTTTTTTCTTTTTCTTTCTTTTCTTTTTTCTTTGTGCTTCTGCATCATTCACACCTACAATGGCTAACATCAATAAGAAAGCCCAGAGAATGCGAAGATTCCTAGAATTCATAATTTTCATATTTGTTGTTGATTAAATTGTTTACAAGATAGAGTGTTCTCATCTCGTATGTTGTTAAGAATTTTATAAAGTTCTCTTTATAAAGAACTCCAAAAAATGAAAATAGTTACAAAGATTTTAAAATATTAAAGCTTTGTTAATGCCTTATCTCGAAACTTAGAAAAGCCGTATTTTTACATTGATGAATTTTGAAAAGAAAAAAAGACGAGGTTTTGCCTTTAAAACCTATGAAGCCCCTAACCAATCTCCTTTTGAAAAACTCTTTGAAATCTTCAAAGAACTGATCACGTATACATCTGGCGATTTTGACGAAGCCATTGATTGGTTGCGACAATTGGACAAAGAATATTCTCTGACAGATGATAAGTACACGATTGACGATTTTATTGAAGATTTAAAGAAGAAAGGATACATCCGTGAAGAGATCGATCCGAATGGAAGTGGTGGTAATATTTCCATTACAAGCAAGACGGAGCGAGCAATTCGTCAACAAGCTTTACAGCACATTTTTGGGAAGATCAAAAAGCGTGGAAGTGGAAGCCATAAAAGTAAAAGCCCTGGTCTTGGTGATGAGCATACAGGTGATTTTAGAGCCTACCAGTTTGGGGATTCTATTGATAAAGTTTCCATTACCGAGAGTTTGAGAAATGCACAAATCAACCATGGAATTGGTGATTTCAGAATGACTGAAAATGACCTAGTCGTGGAAGAAACCATGCACAAAGCTCAAATGAGCACGGTGTTAATGATCGATATCAGTCACTCCATGATTTTGTATGGTGAAGATCGAATTACTCCAGCGAAAAAAGTAGCGATGGCTTTGGCAGAGTTGATCACCACTCGATACCCAAAAGATACCTTGGATATTCTGGTGTTTGGAAACGATGCATGGACCATTGATATCAAAGATCTTCCTTACCTAAAAGTTGGACCCTATCACACCAATACAGTTGCCGGATTGCAATTGGCGATGGACATTTTACGTCGAAAACGAAATACCAACAAACAGATTTTTATGATCACCGATGGGAAACCCAGTTGCATCCGAATGCCAGACGGACAGTATTATAAAAATAGTGTCGGGTTGGATCAGCATATTGTGAACAAATGTTATGCGATGGCGCAACAAGCCAGAAAATTGCACATTCCTATTACCACATTTATGATTGCAGAAGATCCATATCTGATGCAGTTTGTTAGAGAATTTACACTCGCGAATAAAGGAAAGGCTTTGTATACAGGTCTCAAAGGTTTGGGCGAAATGATCTTTGAAGATTATGAAAGCAATCGAAAGAAAAGAATTAAAGGATAAATGATGTTAGCCGGAGGTCAAAAGCTAGAGGTCAACGGCTAGAATAAAGAAGAAAATGAGTACTCAAATTAAAACATTAGGCGAATTAAAAAAGTCAGGATATCAGAGCAGATCGATTAAAGATGAATTGAGAGAAAACCTGATTCAAAAAATAAAGAACAAAGAAACCGTTTTTGAAGGCGTTCATGGATACGAACATACTGTCATTCCTGAATTAGAACGGGCTATTTTATCCAGACACAACATCAACTTGTTAGGATTACGCGGACAGGCAAAAACCCGTTTAGCACGATTGATGGTGACCCTACTAGATGAATATATTCCCGTAGTGGAAGGTTCAGAAATCAATGATGACCCGTTAAACCCATTGTCAAGATATGCCATAGAATTGATCAAAGAGAAAGGTGACGATACACCAATTTCTTGGTTACACAGAGAAGAACGTTTCGCTGAGAAATTAGCGACTCCAGATGTAACTGTAGCCGATATCATCGGAGATGTAGATCCAATCAAAGCAGCCAACTTAAAGTTGAGTTATGCTGATGATCGCGTGATTCACTACGGAATGATTCCAAGAGCAAATCGCTGTATTTTTGTGATCAACGAGTTGCCAGACTTGCAAGCGCGAATTCAAGTAGCCTTATTCAACATCTTGCAAGAAGGAGATATTCAAATTCGTGGATTCAAGTTAAGACTGAACTTAGACATGCAGTTTGTTTTTACCGCAAATCCAGAAGATTATACAAATCGTGGAAGTATTGTGACTCCGCTGAAGGATAGAATCGGTTCACAAATTCTGACGCATTATCCAGAATCCATTGAGATTGCCAAGACGATCACTTCACAAGAAGCGAAATTAGATACTCGTCAGGCTGAATCTATTTTTGTTCCTGAATTAGCGAAGGATTTATTGGAGCAAATCGTATTTGAAGCCAGAGAAAGCGAATATGTAGATGTGAAAAGTGGTGTGAGTGCTAGATTGAGTATTACCGCTTTTGAGAACCTATTAAGTACTGCCGAAAGACGATTGCTATTGTCTGGAGATGAACGAACCTCAGTTCGTATGAGCGACTTTGAAGGTATCATACCATCGATTACTGGGAAGATCGAATTGGTTTATGAAGGAGAACAAGAAGGAGCCTACAATGTAGCCTTGGTATTGATGGGGAATGCCATCAAAAGTTTGTATCCAACGTACTTCCCGAAAATTCAAAAGATTGAAAAGCAAGGTGAAGAAGCTTCGTATGACGAGATCGTTTCTTGGTTCTTTAACAATTCAGAAGACTTTGAAATTCTAGATGATTTGAATCAGAGAGAATATGAATCCATTTTGAAGAACATCCATCCTTTGATTAAGTTTATCAGAAAGTATCAATCAGAAGTCTCAGACGAAGAACTGTTTTTCTGGGAAGAGTTTGTCTTGTGGGCCTTGGTAGAATTCAAGAAGTTGAGTAAGTATAGATATTCAGAAGGTGTTCAGTTTAAAGATCCCTATGGAAGTTTTATCAGTGGATTATAAAAACCACTTATTGTATAGCATCAAAAAACCCTGACAGTACTGTCAGGGTTTTTCTTTAACATTTCTCTCATGTAGGGTTATCTGCTTCTACTGCGTCTACCCATTCGGTTTTCACGCATTTCTACCATTTTCTTGCGGATGGTAGCCGTGTAATCTTTTTTGGTGATTTCTTCTCCTTTTTCCGGAGCTTTGATCGCAATTGTTTCATTTGAATTGATGGATACCTCAGAACATAAAAGAATGGTATCTCCATACTTTACTTCTAAGATCAATCCAGGCAATCCCCAGTATTCTGCAGGTCCATGAGAAACTGGAATTTGAGGTGTATACCAAGCTTCTACCACCGTGGTTCTTTCTTTCACTTCGCCAGTTTCTTTGTCTTTATTCGGACGCAAGTCACTCCAGTTAAAGTTGTACCAAGCTATTTCATCAGAAGGAACTGTCGCTGTCGCTTTGTATACGGTATACTGACCAATTTGTTTCGTTTCCGATCCCATTTCCCAAGAGATCTTGTAATCATTGTCTTTCACTAAGAATTTCTTTCCATAGAATTCCTGAGCTTGCGTGATTTTACCTTCTTTGGTATTCCTGTATGAATATCCGCGAGAGAAATATCCACCCCAAGAATCTGTTGCTCCTGAAATAGCATCAATCTTTTCGTCTTCTTTGAAGGTTGATTCTTGTTTATTGAAAGTAAGAATGTAGGTTTTTTCCAAACGATTTTTCAATCGCGCTTTGATTTGTTTTTTCTGAGCTTCACTCATTCGAGCACCCCAGTTTCCAAGTTTCATTTTTGCTTTCTGTAGATAGACAGCTCTACCTTGGAAGTCTTGCGCACCCATATCAGAGGGTAGGTAAAGTATGAGGACAGCAAGAGCTAGTTTTAATAGTGTAGACTTCATAGTTTTTGAGATTTGTTTAACAAATATAATAAAAAGTTAAACAAAAATAATTCTAAATAGAACATTAACAATTATTTAAGGAGTTCATTGTTGGGTGCGATGCCTTGAGCGGAGTCGAAAGGTTTGGTGAAGGGTGAATGATTCACTTTCGTGATACGACAATTACTTTTCATATCTACGATTTGTCGTAAGACATTCTAATTCGTTCCGAATAATTTGCAGTCAATAATCAATTCTATAAAATCGTGAAAAAAGAAAAAATAAGATGCAAGTTCATTGCTTGGGCTTTCCTTCTCATGTGCCTGAATGCATTCGGTCAGGAGAGTGATGCTGTTTACAACGAAGGTTCATTTTCGCTGGGTGTCGAGGTAGGATATTCTGCCAATTTTATGAGTGGAAGTGCGAGAAAAGAGTTTAAAAGTTTGATCAATGATTTTCAGGGTGACCCTAATGGTGAACTATCGCTGGAAGCCAAAACAATTGTCAATTTTAGTCCTCTTGTAGGGGTCTTTGCGGAGTATCAATTAAGACCTGATATCAAAGTCCGAGGAGGTCTTCGATACATGCAAAGAGGAAATACCATTGAGATTTCTGGAGAAGATAGAGATGCACAGTTTCAGTTTGATCAAATACTGAATTACAAAGAGGAAATTGACATCACTACTATTGAGTTGCCGTTATCAGCTTTCTATCAGTATACCGATAAGATAAAATTTGGCGCAGGAGTCATCATTGGATACAGTCTTGAAAGCTCCTTAAAATCAACAGTTTCTTTAAGTACAGAGGTGTTTATCAATGGCGAGTTCTCTGAAGATTTTTCGACTTCAGAAACGTTGGAAGATGCAGACTTGGTTGAATCTTCTTCCAATCCCTATTTCGGCTTCTCAGTCTTTGGAGAATATGCGCTTACCTCGAAACTCAATGTAAACCTTACCATTGTGAGAACCTCGAGTTATTTATCACTGGATTATGGAGAATTCTCCGATACTTCGGTGAGCTTAGGAATCACCTATTCATTCTTAGATTTTTAAAAATTTAGTCACTAAAAAATATTCATATGAAATTAAAAAGAATCATTTTCGGAACCTTTCTGTTTGTAGGATTTATCATGTCCTGTAATCAGGATGACGATACAATCGATACACGTGAGTTGGTGAGTTTTCCAATTTATCCAAATCAGCAAATCGATGCGCTAAATAGTGCTTTGATTATCAATGGTGAACTACGCTCAGGATCCATTCCTGAAGCAGTAAATTCCAGTCAAATATCAATTACAACCTCGGTGCCTTCAGCTTCGATTACCAATGACAACTTCCTGTTTTTACCTTTTGGGTTTGATGTTGATAATACCATTCAAGGTATTTATCTGCAAGCCGCAGGTGCAAGTAATTATTGGGACGTTCCTGTCGATCTCACCAATCCTGGTGATACCAGTTATGCCTTGGCCATTGGGATTCCTGCCAATGTGCAAGAAGGAGATTTCGTGTTGTCATATAGGATTTACGATGATCAGAACAATGTCAGTGAGTTGCGATCCATCAATACCTCGATTGTGAGCGCCCAAACTGGATGTAATGGAGGACAGGGAATTCCAAGAGTAGAAGGTGAAGACGGAATTACCGTAAAGACCTTCGATTTTGGCGACGTCGCTGGAACTGTAAACATATCCTACTATATGTACACGTTGAAAGACAGAATGGATATTCGGTATAACAATCAGTGGGTTGCGAGCACAAGTCCTCAACTTTTAGGAGAGGGTCAAGCACCACCAAGTAGAACCTGTAATGAAGCCACCGAAGCTGATGGATTCGTAAGTGGTGGTGGAACCTTTTCTATTCCCTACGATCCTGCCATCAGTCGCACCATGAGCATTTATGTTTCAGGATGTCTAAACAGCGGAACATTGTGGTATTTTGACATTGTATGTCCCGATGGATCTACTGGAGGAACAGCCTCTATTTGTGGCAATAGCACAGCTCAAGATGTATACGACCCAACCGACGAAAATTACCATATATACCCAGCGGAAGGAGACGATTTGATGACGGTTATATGTGATCCCAATGAGAATTCAAACTGTACGGTTTCCAACGTATTTAACACCATGCTTTCCAGTTCCGTCTTTATTGCCCCAACTTTCTATCCAGACCCGGTTGTAGATTGCAAAAAAACTTGGGTGTATATTCCGCCTGTTGGTATATGGAACCCTATTGTAACCAAGGTAAATAGCTCGAATTTCTCTGTTACCAACTACACAATTTCGGGAGAAACCAATCCGTTTGGCATTCCTGTTTCCCATCAGCTACATCCAGGGAAAGTGACTCGAACTGTAAAATTGGTAGATGGTAAAGTCGTGGTAAGTACCGAAGGAGAAGGAACTGGACCAGACGGCGATCTGAATGTATTCTTATCAGAATTTGTATGGACGGGTGTTGATTTGAAATTAAAAGCATTTTGGAACCTAAACAATTAAAACGATAGAAGATTGAACAATCCTTGAGTATGCGAATTGCAATGAACAATGATCGATTATCAGTTATCAGTTATCAATTAACAGTTAACAATGATCATTGTTTGTTGTGTTTTATGGTCTTTCCTGAGCGAAGTAAAAGGGGAAAAGTGTTCTCCGAAAAGTGCGCCGCAGTTCGAAGCTTGAAAAGCGAATTAATTCAGAACCGACTTCACTAAGCCCAACCAAACTATTGAAATTTCCGAAATGGGTGCATCGCAGTACGTAGCTTTTTAGAGCGTAGTACTGCGGAAATCTGCATTTTGAGATGCGGGATTCCGTAAGGTTGTTGTATTTGATATGATTATATTTCAGATAACATTAATTAAAGAATAAATAATACATATTTGACAAAAAACCCAAAAATATATTTAATTGATAAGAACAAGCGGTTAATAAGAGGACTTATTGATACAGAAAAAATCATTCAAAAAATTATCAATACATCATTTAAGAAACTTGGAATTACACAGAATTTTAAATCGCATAATCTCAAGAGAGTTGAGAAAGGGGATTTCACCTATTATCTTTATCTGTATAATTCAAAAGATATAGTTTCAGATTGGGAAGACTTTTTGCCAAAAAGTTTAACTAAAGGAGAAGATTTTGTACAACAAAAACTATCTCTAATTCTTTTTGTTGAAACAGAACATCATATTTTTTGTATTATCGGAGGTAATGCTTACCAAATAATTCTTCCTTTTATAGACCAGTCGTTTGGACTTTCCACTTATGCTAGAATTATGCAACCTGATAATGACGAACTCGCATCGATTAAGTCAAGGGGAATTACAGGAACAAGAGCAGGGCTTAGTGAACAATTCAGGAATAATTATAGAATTATAGACTTTATAAAATTTGGTAAAGTTCCCAAGGAGATACACTTAAGGTTAAGCCAAGAAACTACTGATTTACATTTTAAGTTTCTCAAAAGTAAGGAAAATGATAGGATTCAGATTTTTGTTGGTAAAGCCTTCCAAATAAAAAAGACCATAAATTTTGAATCGTTGCACAAGATAATTATTGAACTTGGTTATATATTGGAATTAGTTCCATCCGACTATTTAAGTTCATATGAAGAAATAACAGACGATACCTTTAAGGCTAATAGATTGCATCCTGAACTCATTACGCGTATTTTCAATGATACAGAGAATTTAGGTAAAAGAAATCAAAATTCAGGTACTACATTTGAGCATGATTTTTGTAATCCCAACAATATTGAAAAGTTCTATGAGGCTGATTTCTACAAATTAAAAGCTAGAACCGAAAGTGGTGGTTATAAGGTTTTTAAAACAGTTTCAGATAGGAATGAAATTTATGATGCGGTTTTAAATAGAGCCGTAGAGTTACATGGAGTAAATAATAGGTTCAACTTTATGGTTTTTATTCAAGGTGTAAGAGTCACTTGTCATCAAAATGATAAACAGACCGTTGCTTCAAGTTTTTTATTTCATATCTCTACTGAGTTTCCAATTGATGGTAAGCCTGTTTTCTTAGTTGATACTAAATGGTATCATTTAAGAGATTCTTTTGTTGAAGACCTGAAAACTAATACTAAACATGTTTTAAAAACATATTCTGCACCACCTCATATTGTAAACCAACCTTGGGATAGAAATATAATAAGAAAAGAAAAACATTATAATTTACTTTATGATAGTATACCTAATTATATTGTTGTAGACACTATCATTGCTGATGGCTTAGAGCTCTGTGATGTTTTGCATTATGACGATAGAAACTTGTACTTAATTCACGTAAAATTTGGATTCAAATCCGAAATGAGAGAATTGACAAATCAAGTAATTATTTCTGCCAGAAGATTAATAAAGGCGCTAGGAACTGATGATAAACAAATATTGGAAAAAATATATAAAAGGTTAAAGGAGAAGAACAGAAATATTGACGGTTTGTCGCTGAAAGAATTTAAAGAATTGTTTAATAAGAAAATATCTTATGTGCTTGCATTCACATCTCATTTAAAGAATGATCTAGACGTAATGACAAACATTGAATCTTTCAACTCAAATATCGCTAGATACTCACTAATACAGTGTTCAAGCGAAATGAGGGCTAATTATTTTCCGTTGTTAACGCATCAAATAATGAGAGAATAATCAATAACGTAACAACCATAGTTTAATGAATACTACAGAAAAAGGTGATATTCTGGAAAATGAGGCAATAGGAATTATCAAAAAATTGATAGATGAAAAAAGACTTGGACTTCTTAAAGAGTGTATTAAAATTTATACTAAAAAGGAAAAGAAATACCCTTCTAAACTAAAAGGTAGAAGTGATGTGGAGTTTGACTTAACTGTAGAAGTTTGGGCTCCTAATGCACCAAAATACTCGATGATCTATATTTTTGAATGCAAAAATTATAATCATAGAGTCCCTATCATTCAAATCAAAAAATTTCACAGTGATATTCTCGAAACACATGGTGTAAATGCAAAAGGAGTCTTAATTAGTAATTTCCCTCTACAAAAAGGAGCTTTCGAATATGCAGAAGCAAACGATATAATGGTGATTGAGGGGGAATCAAAAGACAATTTTGAAATTACCCTTTATAAACGTATAGAAAATAGCAAAAACATTATTCCCATATTGAAAGAAACTGAAGATAAGGCTTTACTCGATAATGGAATACTATCTGTTAGCAAAATTATAGACGAGCAAATATTTGCTTCTTTGAATGATCGTAATATAACAGGTTCTTTGGGCTTAGAGAAACTCTCAAAAGCTGAAATTTTTGAAATTACAAAAAGAGAGTTAAACCAAATTAATCCAAATATTTTAAAGTACGGTGATGGACTTAGTAAAAAAGAGTTAATAGCCTATTTAAAGTCAGAATATAATATTAGCGTCACTTATTTCAATCCTAATGATAAGAATTACTTAGGGACTTTTCAATTAGACAAGCTAGAAATCGGAATTAGCAAAAGAATTGTTGATTCAAATAGAGAAATGTTTGTAATGGCTCATGAATTTGGTCATTTTATGCTTCATCAAAAGATCCGAATTAATCAGAAGCTTCTAGACTCTTTCAAAGACTCTGAATTTAATCATTCAACTGGAAAATATGATTTGGAGAATCCAAGGCAATGGATAGAATGGCAAGCAAATTATTTTTCGGTGTCCTTATTGTTACCTGAAAGTTCAATTACTGCGATGCTTTGGAAATCTATGCAAAGAAGAGGTTTATTTAAAGGGAATTTTATTCTAAATGATTCAGAAATTTCGCATAGAAGGCTTCAGAGTATTGTATCTTACTTATCCGAACATTTTA
>CAZTFN010000093.1:0-12657 GCA_964612905.1 uncultured Flavobacterium sp.
AACTGTACTCTTTGCCATGGAGTCAAATTCTTGTACAAGTCCTTTTTGGTCTTTTCTAACTTTTTCTCAATCTTTTTGCAGGTTGCGGCAACGTCAATATCACTGTCCTTACCTATGTCATAGCATTTTTGTAACTGATCTTCTAGTTCCTTAATAGGTAGCTCAAAGTCTAAATATTCCATAGTTAGTCGTTTGTTATCAAGAAAATATCGACCCAAAAGAATCGATATATATACAGTTTACAAACTTAGTATAAAATTGAATGCCATTCACATGGATTCCACTTTTTTTACCCCAGCTTTTTTTCACTTTTCTTGGTGAACTTTTTCACATTCTTCAAAAGTCCATTGAGAAGTACCACAAACAATACGATAAAAGCTCCTAAGTAAAATTCTGAGTTCATTTCTTCTTTTTCCCCAAAGATGATCAGCGCTAGAATGATGGCATAAATAGGTTCTAGATTGATGGTCAACATGACTGTATACGGCGTAAGACTTCTCATGACTTTAATAGAAGCTATAAATGCATATCCTGTACAGACACTACTAAGAATCAATAGGTACAACCAGTCGGTTCCGCTAAGTTTAAAGAAATCTAAATTTATTTCACCTATGACCAACAGGTATCCCGTAATGAACATCGCTCCGAAAAACAACTGGTAAAAAGAAATCACACCTGCCTCGTTTTTTTGGATAAAAAGTCCGTTCAATACGGAAAAAATAGCTGATAAAAATGCTGAAATCAATGCATAAATAATCCCCCAAGTGTATTGCGATTCAAAGGTGAAAATTATTGACAATCCGCCTACGACAATGGCTCCCAAGATAATCTCTATCAAACGTATTCTTCTCTTGAAGAATATCGGCTCAATCAAAGAAGTGAAGAATGCGCCCGTACTCATAGTCACCAGCGCGACAGAAACATTGGAAACTTTGATCGCATGGAAAAAAGTGATCCAATGCAATGCGATGAGGATGCCAGCAAAAACAAACTTTAACAAGGATTTTCGATCCACCCGAAAACTTTTCTTGGTGATCAAAAAGTACAAGGCAATAAATACGGATGCCAAAAACATTCGATACCAAACCAAAGGGATGGCCTCAATGGAAATCAGTGCTCCCAAAATGGCAGTGAATCCCCAAATAAATACAATTACATGTAGGTGTAAATAATCCTTAAGTCTACTTCCTTGCATTGAAGTAAAGGTAAGCAGCTAATCCGCCAAAAACAATATTTGGAATCCAAACATACAGCAAAGGTTGTGCTCCAGCAACAGCTCCAAGCACTTCAGAAACTTTCATAAAGAAAACATAGATGAACATGATGGAGAAACCAACAGCAAGGTTGATCCCAATTCCTCCACGTTTCTTTTGAAATGCCAACGCAACCGCAATGATTGTTAAAATATAGGTAGACAGTGGTAAACTCGTTCTTTTATACAATTCCACCAGATAAGCATTCAGGTTTTTGATTCCACGTTTTTTGGAAATAGTAATGAACTCCGAGAGTTCATCCGAAGGCATTTCTTGCGACAAGGCCGATTTAAACAGCAAGTCCCTTGGTGTAAACGCAAAAGTGGTATCTACATTCAATCCTGCGAAAATGCTGTCTCTTTCTTCGTAGATTTTTCGAATCTTATAACGTGTTAAAACGTAGGTAGAGTCTTGAGGTTTCCAACGAATATTGTCTGCTGTCAGTTTTTGTTTTAGCTTGATACCGCTGTAGTTTTCAATAGCAAAATAAGTCCCTGAAGATGATTTAAAATTGAAACTCTTTAAATAGATATAGGTACTATCATTCAATTGCAAACTAAAGTTCCGCACCAAATTATCTGTAAACTTTTTTGTAGTCAAATACTCATTCTCAAAGGCCTTTCTCTCTTTGCTACTACTTGGTACCACAAAGTGATTCATGAGCAGTGCAAAAGCGGTAATCAAAGTTGCTCCGATCATGTAGGGATACAAGAATCGGGTGAATGAAATTCGGGCATTGGTCATGGCCACAATCTCCGTATTGCTTGATAATTTTGTCGTAAACAAAATCACGGCAATAAAGAGTGCTAATGGCATAAAGGTGTTGGCGTAATAGATGATGAAGTTTTTGTAGTACTCATCAACGATCACCATGGTAGATAAATCGGCGCGTGCGAGGAACTTGTCAACCTTCTCTGAAATATCAATCGCTACTGCAATCGGAATCAAGATCAATAGGGTAAACAAGAATGTTACCAAATATCGCTTCAATATGTACCAATCCAATATTCTCATTACAAACGCTTGTTCATTTGATTGACCATCTTGTTTTTCCAAGTGTAAAAATCACCCGCTAAAATATGCTTTCTCGCTTCTCTTACCAACCACAAATAAAATCCAAGATTGTGAATAGAGGCAATTTGTTTTCCTAGCATTTCTTTGGAAGCAAATAGATGTCTTAAGTAGGCTTTTGAATACATCGTATCGACATAAGTGATGCCCATTTCATCAATGGCAGAAAAATCATTCTCCCACTTTTTATTCTTGATATTGATCGTACCACGTGCGGTGAACAACATTCCGTTTCTAGCGTTTCTTGTTGGCATCACACAATCAAACATATCAACTCCTAAGGCGATGTTTTCCAAGATGTTGATTGGAGTTCCTACCCCCATTAAATAACGAGGTTTGTCTTCTGGCAAGATATCACAAACAATCTCAGACATCTCATACATCTCTTCGGCTGGTTCTCCTACAGAGAGTCCTCCAATGGCATTTCCTTCCGCTTCCACAGAAGCAATAAACTCCGCCGATTGTTTTCTCAAATCTTTATAGGTACTTCCTTGAACAATTGGGAAAAATGTTTGATCATAATCGTATTTCAACGGAGTTTTTTCCAAATGATCGATACATCTTTTTAACCAACGATGCGTCATGTGCATCGATTGTTTGGCGTAGTTGTATTCGCATGGATATGGAGTACACTCGTCAAATGCCATGATGATATCGGCTCCAATGGTTCGTTGGATTTCCATGACATTTTCTGGTGTGAATAAATGCGAAGAACCATCAATATGACTCTTGAACTTCACTCCTTCTTCGTTGATCTTTCTTCTTCCCGATAAAGAATATACCTGATATCCTCCACTATCAGTTAAGATGTTTCGATCCCAATTCATGAATTTATGAAGTCCACCTGCTTGTTCCAAGATGTTAGTCTTAGGTCTAAGGTACAAATGATACGTATTCCCTAAAATGATATCGGGATTGATCTCATTCTTGAGTTCGGTTTGGTGCACACCTTTTACCGTGGCCACCGTTCCAACCGGCATAAAAATAGGGGTTTCAATCACTCCGTGATCAGTTGTGATACTCCCTGCTCTTGCTTTACAGCTGGGATCTTTTCCGAGTAGGTCAAACTTCATAGGCTGCAAATATAAACAAATCGACTTGCGACATTCTCTAAAAGATTCTTAAGATTTTCTTCTTCTTTTTGTAAAATTTTTTCGGTCTCGACCAAAGCTTTTCTTTTTGCGATTGTCTTTGGAAGCTTCTTCCGTTTTGGAGGATGTTTGCACTAAGGTATTGATGGTATCAATCTCTTGTTTGGTGAGTTCTCGCCAGTCGCCATACTTCAATCCTGCTAGGCTTACATTCATAATTCGGGTACGTTTGAGTTTTTTCACTTCATATCCCAAATATTCACACATGCGTCTGATCTGGCGATTCAAACCTTGGGTCAAGGTAATTTTGAACACGTAGTTACTGATCTTTTCTACTTTACATTTCTTTGTAACGGTTCCTAAAATCGGAATTCCATTGCTCATCTTTTGTATAAAACGATCATCAATGACTTGATCTACCGTTACAATGTATTCCTTTTCATGATTGTTACCCGCTCGTAAAATCTTGTTGACGATATCACCATCATTGGTCAAGAATATCAGACCCTCGGAAGGTTTATCCAAACGTCCAATAGGGAATAATCGCTGAGGATGATTGATGTACTTCACAATGTTCTTCTTCTCTTTAGAATCGGTGGTAGATACGATTCCTACGGGTTTATTCAGCGCTATGTATAAGGTCTTTGGCTTTGCCTTGAGTGGTTTTCCGTCGATTCGAACTTCATCGCCTTCAAAAACTCGATTCCCTAACTGCGTTGGTTTCCCATTGATGGTTACTCTTCCTGCAATGATCAACTTCTCAGCCTCTCTGCGAGAACAGATTCCCGTGGAGCTGATGAACTTATTAAGATTTGTGGATTCTTGGTTGGTTTGCAATGACTGGAAAGTTCAAAGTTTTACGAGCACAAAGTTACAAAGTTTACTACTTCGTGCGTTGCACTTCATAGTATTTAATTTGTTTCGTGCGTTGCACTTCGTGTTTTTTGTCTGGAGCTCAATGTTGGGTGTTTTGTAGAACTGGTCAGAGGACAATCGTTCTAAACGTCAAATTGATTCTAGGAGTATGTACTTTTTTGGTAGGTGGTAATCGATGTAACCAATGTTTTTGTGTGGTTCCTTTCATGACTAGTAAGCTCCCATTTTCTAAAATGACATCCACACGTTGCTTGGTTTCTTTGTGCTTAAAAGAGAATTTTCTGACTGCTCCTAAGGTAAGTGAAGCTATTGCCCCATTTTCCTGTAGCGTTTTCTCTCCATCACTATGCCAAGCCATACCTTCTGAACCGTTGTGGTATAGATTCAACAAGCAGGAATTATAAGTAGCTCCAGAAATGGCTTCAATTTTTGATTTAAGCTGCAGTAGTTCTTCAGTCCAGACATGGGCCTGTTTGGTCACGCCCGAATAGGTATAGTTATATTCTCGATCTCCAAACCAGGCCACTTTTCTTTTGGTGATGTAGTGCTTACCAAAAACAATAGCTTGATCATTCTCCCATGGAATACCATTAAATAGCTGATTGTAAAAAAAATCACACTCTTGTTGATTTAAAATCAATCCATGATAAATCGTTTCACCATCAAAAGGAAGAATATTTTGAACGATATCTTGATTGAACAAATCCATGATGTAAAAATAAAAAAACCACGCAACACTGAATAATGTTCAGCACTAATTTGCGTGGTTCAACACATCAAAATTAACCTCTACGATCTACTTTCCTAGAGATTATTTGGTACAATACATTTAAAAACTTTTAATTTATTTTTTAGAAAAACTAAACACTCAGGTTTGTCATCTTTCTTAGTAGTAAGACAGCTCAGATGTAAAAAACCCTCGCTTTCTTTAAATATTTTTAAATAAAAAAGCCCTCAGACAACTGAGAGCTTTCATAAACAATATTTTATGTAGATTATTTAACACCAATCTGAAATGCCGGAGTTGGTTTTAACTGATAAACAAACTCTACAAATTCATGTTCTACAGGTTTCTTAATAGGCACTTCCAAAGCAAGACTGATAGAAGATTCGCTTCTGTATAGTTTGTAATCTTTATAGATGGTGACCAAAGTATCCAATACGATACTATCATACTTCGGAGCATCCTTTAAGCTGAAACTCTTGATTTCAAAACTTTGTGGAAGTAAATCTGTTTTTGGAGTTTCCTTTAAAACTTCTCTGGTATCAAAAGCAGTCACGAAGGGAACCTCTTCTTCTCCTTTTTTATAATTCACAGTAATTTGTACATTTTCAGGAATCACTGCGATGTCTTCATTAAACTGTGGTAATAAATTCCATAGGATGGGAACATAACATTCTCTATTCAATAAGGAGTCTAAGGTCTCACTAAACAAAATATGATACTTCTCTGGATTGGGAACATCGAACATGATAGCATCCGCTGTATAGCATTCATTCAAATAAGACTCCAACTCCAGTTTTGCAACGACGTTTTTGGCAACTTCGATGGATTTTTTGTTTACTTCCAACAGTGTAAACTGAACTTCCTTTGGATCAAATAATGGAGCTACAATCGTCATAAACAATGCAAAAGGTCCACAACCCGCATAAAACACTTGAATGGTTTCTCCAGGATTCTCTTCCTGCTTGTCTCGTATAGCCTGAACGATCCCCTTTAACAACTTGTGTGTTCTTTTGTAATCGGTGATGCAACTTGCAGCATGATTAAAGGACAAAGAAACACCTACTGCTGTAGGAACATTGGTAACGTATTCCGATTCTGTGTTTCGCCCGCTGTTTCCTGTGATGTCCTCATAGATATAACAAATCTCATTGATATTTGTCTTTACCTGAGCTTCCTCTTCAGATGATAAATCTAGGAGTGCTCTTGAATAGCCAACCAATGTGGTGGCATTAGAAGTTGATTTCATATTCCCTGTGTTGAAAGACGAATGTAAGAGTTTTTAAAGAGGATGCAATGGGTATTTTTACGTAAAATAAAGGTCTATTACAATAGAATATAAATTCTAAAAGAATCCCTAACTTGTGAGTCAGCAAATCAACTATAAAAATTCATACACTGTCCTCATGATGAAAAAACTTGTCTACCTATGCCTCATTATGGCATTCATTTCCTGCGATGAAAAGAAAGAAAATTCCATCAAGAAACCTCAACCAACAACCGAAGAACCCAAATCAGAATTATATAAAGCCATTGCCCATGTAGATAGTCTCATGATCTCTGTTGCGCAACGAGATTGCGATTTAGAAGCCTATGCATCGTTTTTGTCAGATGATTTTGAATATTTCCATGACAAAGCGGGCTTTACTCCTTCTAAAGAAGCAGAGATGAAAGACATGAACATCTTTTGTGGAAAGGAACAAAGAAGTCGACAACCTTTGAGAAGACAAAGAACTGCTGGAACCCTTAAAGTATTTCCTATGGATAATTATGGGGCACTAGAATTTTGTGATCATGTTTTCTACTTACAAATCAATGACGGAACCGAAAAACTGGTAGGCTCAGGAAAAATGACTGCCATTTGGAAATTAGAAAACGATGAATGGAAAGTTACGAGAGTGATTAGTTATGACCATCAGCATTTAGCAGAAATGGAATTGTCCGATACAACTCTAGAAGCCTATGTAGGAGATTACAGTCTTCCGGATAGAATTGTAAACATTAAAAAAGAAGGAAAGTTTCTTCGAGCTACTGATGTCACTGATGGAAAACCTGGTTGGAATACCTTACTCTTTGCTGAAGCTAATAATAAATTCTATTTCAACTATGAAAATGTTCAGTACGAATTCCTAAAATCAGGAGATCAAGTCACTATGCTGAACATCTATGAAAATGGGAAGTTGATTGAGGAAGCGAAGAGACAATGACAAAAATAACTCTATTGATTATACAATAAATGATTAGGATGATATCTTACCGTATAGAACTTTCCAAAGTTAGAACTTATAGTCTTTTCGTAATCATAGCATTGTTTTTTGCAGGATGCAATTCAAACAATGAAGCACCTCTTTACAAGGACCCTACTCGTAAAATTGAAGATCGTGTTTCAGACCTTTTATCTCGAATGTCACTCGACGAGAAAATTTCTCAAATGGACATGTATCACGTCAATCATCTTGCCACCAACGGACAACTTGATCCGATAAAGGTAGACACCATGTTAAGAGGAATGAGTACGGGTTCTGTGCATGATTTTTATCCCGAATCAGCGGATGCATCAAACAAACTCCAGAAATATATCATTGAGCATTCTCTTCATGGAATCCCTGTATTATTCATAGAAGAAGCCTTACACGGGTATCAAGGTGAAAAGGCGACTACATTTCCAGTTCCCATTGGAATGGGAAGCATGTGGGATGTGGATTTGATGCATAAAATTGGAAATACTATTGGAGCCGAAGCACGTTCGGTGGGTGTGAGTATGGTATTGGCACCTACCTTGGGAATTGGAAGAGAACCAAGATGGGGACGTGTTCAAGAGACTTATGGCGAAGACCCATATCATGCAGCTAGAAATGCTGTCGCGATTATTAAAGGGATGCAAGGAAGTGATCTTACAGCAAACGATGCTATTGTGGCTGAACCCAAACATTTTGGAGTACATAGTATTCCCGAAGGCGGAAAAAATACCGCTCCTGTTTATATTGGGGAGCGAGAAGCCCGTACCAATTTCCTTTATGTTTTTGAAAAAGCATTTACCGAAGCAGAAGCCCTAGGCGCCATGGCTGCCTATCACGAGTGGGACGGCATCCCAGCTGCAGCAGATCCTTGGCTATTAAAACAAGTCCTAAGAGAGGAATGGGGATTTAAAGGAATGGTCATTTCTGATTTAGGAGCCATTGTAAGACAAACGGGAACCCATTTTACAGCTAGAACCCAAAAAGAAGCTGTTGCCAATTCCATTCGGGCTGGTTTAGATATGCAATTTTACGATTACACACATTCAGATTATCAAAATGCCATTAAGGATGCTCTCAATGAAGGCTTATTATCAATGGAAGACATCAACAGAGCTGTGGCAAGTGTGCTATACGTGAAGTTCAGACTAGGACTATTTGAAAACCCTTATGTAGATACAAGTTTACAAGGCGAACGTTATCATTCCGAAAAACACCAAGCCTTGGCGCTTGAGGCTGCAGAAAAATCCATTGTCCTGCTACAAAATAAAAATGATGTCTTGCCACTAGCATCAGATGTAAACAGAATTGCTGTAATAGGAGAACTTGCCAACAAGTCACTATTAGGTGGGTATTCTCCTAAAAATGTGGATGGGATTTCTATCATTGACGCCTTCAAAGAAACCGATTACGAGATTGATTTTGTAGATATCTCGATTCCAGACAATACCTACTTAGAAGTTGTGGATGAAAAGCATTTCACTACGTTACAAGGAGCCAAAGGTCTGATGGCAGAGTATTTTGACAATACTGAATTCAAAGGCAAGCCTGTGGTGACTCAAAAAGTAAATAACATTGCAAATTACTGGCACAACCTAAGTCCAGCACCAGGTGTTCCCAATGATCATTTCTCTATCCGATGGACTGGATATATTGAGCCTCCCCTAGATGGAACCTATGAATTTGGAATTCGAGGAGATGATTTTTTGCGTTTTACATTAGACAATGAATTTGTTGTTGAAAACTGGAATTCAAAAACTGTAGCTCAATGGGCCACAAAGAAAATACGCTTAAAAGGAGGCAAAAAATACAAGATCTTGTTCGAGCATGTAGAATTGACAGAAAACGCAGGCGCTTCATTGTACTGGCACATCACTCCAGATGGGAGAAGAAAAAAATCAACCTATATAGAAGCCATCAATGCAGCAAAAAAAGCAGATGTGACGCTCTTAGTTTTAGGTGAAAAAGATGAGCATGGAGAAGGTAAGGATAAAACGGATCTTCGTTTGAGCAAAGCCAGTAGGGATTTAATTGATGCCTTGACTGAAGTAAAAACACCCAAAGTTCTTGTGTTGCAAAACGGAAGACCTATGGTTTTAGGAGGGGTCAACACAAAGGTAGATGCCATTCTAGAAACTTGGTATGCTGGGGAAGCTTCAGGAAAAGCTACAGTAAACATCCTAACAGGAAAAACAAACCCCTCTGGAAAGTTACCCATTTCTTTTCCGAGGAATAATGGTCAAATTCCAATCTATTACAACCGGAAAAAGTCGAACAACGGTACTTATGTAGACAGCAATAATAAGCCGCTTTTTGGCTTTGGTCATGGACTAAGTTATAGTCAATATGAATACAGTGATCTTCAAATTGAAAAATCGACGCTTTCAAAAACAGATACTCAAAAAGTAACCCTTACCCTGAAGAACACATCCAAAAGATCCGGAGCAGAAATTGTACAATTGTATATTCAAGACGTATATAGTTCCGTGGGAACTCCCCGACTTCAACTCAAAGGTTTTAAAAGAGTAGAGCTTGAACCTAACGAACAAAAAGAAGTTTCTTTCCTGTTAACTCCTGAAGATTTGAGTCTATGGAATGCAGCAATGAAAAGAGTTGTGGAAGCTGGAGAATTCAAAGTAATGGTGGGAAGTTCTTCAGATAACATTCTTTTGGAATCGAGCTTTGTAGTAAAAAATTGATTACGCTTGTTGGCGGAGAAAGAGGGATTAATTGCATTGATCCCATAAAAGAATCCTTAGCAAGCCTGCCTAATGTAGGTAGCATACATCCGACAAACTTCGAAGAAGTTTGTACTTTTTATTTCCAAAAACTTATACCATCTATTCTATTTAAGATATGAGAAAAATCAACATCTGTATTAAATAGAGCAACAAATAAGAATACTCTGCGAACATGTGTATTTCATCCAACAACCCATGTGTTTTCAGACTTTCAGGTGATAAATACAGAACACTAGAAAAGAAATTTTAGAAAACGTCAGGTTAACACCGTATAAAACGTCGTGTAAAAATCGTTATAAATACGTTCGATATTCTATACACAACCTTTAAAATTGTAGGAACATTTAAAATGATACAACAACCAAAACTAGGGAAAGAGATTGCCCACCGTAGAAAGACAGCAGGCCTTACTCAGGAAAAACTTGCTGAGAAGTGTTTTATAAACGTGCGTAGTCTACAACGCATTGAATCTGGTGAAGCTACTCCAAGAGCATATACTCTCAAATCTATTTCTGAAGCTTTGAACTACAAGTTCGAGGATTCACCAAATGAAAAGAGAAATAGTAATTGGCCAAACGGACAAAGGAGAAATTATTTCAACTTAGAGGTAAAATCACTCAAAACGGCATCAATTTTTATCCTAACAATAATCGTAATCGTTTTGGGAGTTTTTATTGTCAAACAAAATTATGGTGAACTATCAATGGATGCTACCCAACATAAAACCAATGATATCCGAAATTCAGTAAAATACAACATAGACTTTTCGAATTTCTCATGTGATGGATGTATTGAAGATAACCAATTCATTATCGGCAGGGATGTCTCGTTTAAGTTGGGGAATGCTTCCTTCAAAAATATTAGGCTCATCTATCTTGATAAAAAGACAAGGGAATTCAATACCTCATTCATAAAAGGCGCCTTTCTTGATCATAAAGTTGAAGTGGAATGCTCAAAGGACCTGTTGATAGGTGGAAATATAAAATACTCTGGAGACCAAATCGAAGAATTGAAAGATGGAATATTGGTTCTAGGAAATGCAAAGGTGTATGAAGCAAATGACATCAAAAATTTAAATGATGATCAAATCATTCAAAGTGACGAAATTCTAATCAAATATAAAAAAGACATAGAACCGATTCATCAATATTAGCTTAAAAAACTTGATCAAAATGAAAAAATACTTCCTAATGATTTTTCTGTTGATCTATTTAACTGGGTACGCTCAAAGAATAGTTCCTAAAAACGTCAACTCTTGTTATTGCGAACCTCCAAATTGCTACATAATATTACCAAGTCAAACGGAAAATCCAACGACGCTAGAACGACTAAAAAAGTATATCTCTAATACCATTAACGGGATCATTATTGCTGATACAACTGCGTTGCGTATGGATTTGAGCAGGTATGATTTATACGCGTACGGTTCATTGAAAAGCAATCTTTGGCTCAAAAAGTATACTTCCGAGTTCCCTATCAGGATTTACGATGATCGGATTGAAACGGATACAATCATCCAAGGAAATGATTTAATTGCCACCATTGCTTGGAATAACCCAATCAACAAAAGTAAAGATGTGACATTATACATTGCTCAAAAAACAGAATCTCTGATTGGAGTTCATGGAACTTTTCAAGGATGGAAGCAAATCCACATTTCTCGAAATAGAGAATTGATTCACTCTCAAAGCTATCGTTATTATGGCAGTGAAATAGAATATTCTGAACACCCTATTATTCCTGATAAAAGAAAATTACAACTGCAAGCATTGAGCAAAAAACAAATGTATGATGATTTTGACAGCTTAAGAGAGGTTATCCTTAAGGTTTTACCAATAAAAACCATTAATGAAAGTATTTACCAGATTGATATCTCCGAAAAACTTATCGAGTTCCGAAGAGAAATTGACTCTATTCAAACGTTTGACGGTTTTATTGACCTCACTAATAGAACGATTAACTTTTCTAGAGGAAGTCATTTTTGGATCACCAATGTATTCAAATACAAAGGGTATTATTCAGATTTTAAAAACCAAAAAACATTATTTTCAATTCCGTTATTCTACCACGAGGGAGAATACTTCACAAAGCACACTTTTGAATACAAACACCGAACATTTAAACCTGGGCTAAAAGTTGTTTCTGTTAATGGTAAGACGCCTGATCATATACTTGACCAGTATAAAGATCGAGTTCGTCTGTTAAATTGGGATTATGAGCGCAAGAAGAATTACAAATCAGACTTTTATAATCTTTTGAGTACAGATTCACTGGAAATCATTTTTGCAGGTAAAGGTCAAAAGATGAAGGCAATTTTCAAAAAAGAAAAGAAGCCGATATTCTCAGAAAGGGTGTGGGAAGTAAGGAAAGAAATAAGGTATTTTACGGAAAACAGGCTTTTGTACATTGGACTTCCTGAAATGAATGACTCATTTTTGAGTTTCTATAAAACAGAATTGCAAAAATTGAATCTTAACTCATCTAAAGTTGATGCAATAATAATAGATATAAGGGGGAATCCTGGAGGAGGCGACCCTGCTTGGGAAGGTCTCTTAAGCTACTTAATTGAAAAACCTATTCATAATCAATTGAGATTAGCTGTAAAAAATACATCCAAGAATATGAGTTTGCTTTCAGATCGTAAGTCTTGGATAATCAATAATC
>CAZTFN010000094.1:0-12504 GCA_964612905.1 uncultured Flavobacterium sp.
ATGGTGGACATGGAATTGTAGGTGGACAAATTCCTTTAGGAGCTGGAATTGCTTTCGGTGACAAGTACAAAGGAAACGATGCAGTTACGTTGACTTATTTTGGAGATGGTGCTGCAAGACAAGGTTCATTGCACGAAACTTTCAACATGGCGATGTTGTGGAAATTACCAGTGGTATTCATCGTTGAAAACAACGGATACGCCATGGGAACTTCTGTAGAAAGAACTGCGAATCATACCGAAATCTGGAAACTAGGATTGGGATACAAAATGCCTTGTGGTCCTGTAGACGGAATGAATCCTGTAAAAGTTGCTGAAGCTGTGGATGAAGCCATTCAAAGAGCAAGACGTGGTGAGGGACCAACATTCTTAGAAATGAAAACCTATCGTTATCGAGGACATTCTATGTCGGATGCACAACACTACAGAACGAAAGAAGAAGTAGAAGAATACAAGAAGATTGATCCTATCACACAAGTGTTAGACATCATCAAAGAAAAGAAATATGCTACCGATGAGGAAATCGAAGCAATGAACAAAGAAGTGAAGGACATGGTGAAAGAATGTGAGAAATTCGCTGAAGAATCTCCATATCCAGAAATCAGTCAATTGCACGATGTAGTATACGAACAAGAAGATTATCCTTTTATCAAATAAATTATGGCAATAGTAGTAAACATGCCGAGATTGAGCGACACCATGGAAGAAGGTGTTGTGGCGAAGTGGTTAAAGCAAGTTGGAGATAAGGTAGAAGAAGGAGATATCCTTGCCGAAATTGAAACGGATAAAGCGACCATGGAATTTGAATCCTTCAACGAAGGAACATTGCTTCATATTGGTGTTCAGGAAGGAGAAACCTCTCCAGTTGACACCTTGCTTGCCATTATTGGTGAAGAGGGTGAAGATATCTCAGGACTGTTAAATGGTTCTGCTGCCCCGGCTGCTGAAGAGCCTGCATCTGCTGAAGCTCCTAAGGAAGAGCCAAAAGCTGCTACTTCTGCTGCAGTGACAATTCCAAGCGGTGTTGAAGTGATCTCAATGCCAAGATTGAGTGACACTATGGAGGAAGGAACTGTTGCTTCTTGGTTGAAGAATGTAGGAGACAAGGTTGAAGAAGGAGATATTTTAGCTGAAATCGAAACAGATAAGGCGACCATGGAGTTCGAATCTTTCTACGAAGGAACTCTATTATATGTTGGTATTGGAGAAGGTGAAACTGCACCTGTGGATAGTTTGCTAGCTATTATTGGTCCAGAAGGAACTGATGTTGACGGTATTGTTGCTGCTCAAAAAGCTGGAACGTTGACTACTGGAGATACTCCTGCTGACGAACCAAAACAAGATAGTACTCCGGAAGTTTTAGCGCAAGTTGCGGATGAAACACCTGCTGCTGCGACTACTGAAAATACAAGTGGTGGACGAATTTTCGCATCACCTCTAGCGAAGAAGATTGCCAAAGACAAAGGAATCAACCTTGCAGACATCAAAGGGTCTGGAGACAACGGACGTATTGTTAAAAAAGACGTTGAAAATTACATCCCTGCTGCGAAAGTAGCTACTCCTGAGGCTGCGCCTGCAACAAGTAGTTCACCAGCTCCTGTGACGAATTTCGCAATTGCAGGTGAAGAAAATACATCAGAAGTTAAGAATTCTCAAATGCGTAAGGCAATTGCAAAAGCATTGGGTAATTCTAAATTCTCTGCACCTCACTTCTATTTGAATATCGAAGTAGATATGGAAAATGCGATGGCATCTCGTAAGATGATCAACGCAATTCCAGATACCAAAGTATCTTTCAATGATATGGTGGTAAAAGCTTGTGCGATGGCTTTAAGAAAACATCCACAGGTAAATACAACTTGGTCAGAAAATGCTACTATGTATCACAGTCATATTCATGTAGGTGTTGCCGTAGCTGTTGATGAAGGTTTGGTAGTTCCAGTCGTAAAGCATACAGATGCTTTAACTTTGACTCAAATTGGAGCGGCTGTAAAAGACTTGGCTGGTAAAGCGAGAAGTAAGAAAATTGCTCCTGCTGAAATGCAAGGAAGCACCTTCACAGTTTCTAATTTAGGAATGTTTGGAATTGAGAGTTTCACTTCCATCATTAACCAACCCAACTCAGCAATCCTTTCTGTTGGAGCTATTGTTGAAAAACCAGTGGTAAAGAATGGTGAGATCGTTGTGGGTCATACTATGAAAGTAACCTTGGCTTGTGATCATAGAACCGTGGACGGAGCCGTTGGAGCACAATTCTTACAAACACTAAGAACGTATTTAGAGAATCCTGTGACTATGTTGGCTTAGGATTTTTGAATCTATAGAAATAAAAAACCTCTAGCGCTGCTAGAGGTTTTTTATTTTAATCTATTGTAGTAATTTTTAAATTTTCTTCGCTTTCATTTCAACGCTCATGCTCATTCCCATAGCGGCGGCGCCCATGCTCAAATCAATCTTTACATTCAAAGGCATTCCCGTCTTTCTGTCTACTTCTAAGGTTCCATCAATAACTGCGCCTTGAACACCTTCAACGTTTCCGGAAATGTCTGCAAAAACTCTGGAACCAGTAATTTGTGTAATAGTAAACTTTGTGTTCATTTTCATTCCACTAACGGTCTGACTTGTATCCCAAGAGGAACCAACACTTACGGATTTTGTAGGATATACAATATTGGTTAATTCATTCTGACTCAAGAATCGTTCAGCATCTTTCATTTGAGGAACTGTCTTCTGAGAAACAATCTTCCCTGACTTATCCAAAGTCTGATAGATTAACATCTTCATTGCTGGCTCAATCTCGGATCTCAATTTCTTATCGTCTTCACTCAGATCTTCTGGTTTCGCATCAGAGTCGAAACTCATTTTTTCTCCTTGTGCTGCAATGTCAATAGCCAGCTTCTTGATATTCGATTTGCTTTCAAATTTTCCTTGTTGAGCACTTATCGTTTCCGTTCTCATGGTAATTCCTACATCCATTTTCATAATAGGGGCCATGTTTTGCTGCATACTCATTTCAATCAAATAGGTATCACCTTTTTTGAAGTTGTATTGTAACACGGTCGATTGAGCAGAAACATTCAATGCAAAAACAAATACGCTTAGGAATGCTATCTTTTGAAGTATTTTCATCTGTATCATTTTTCTGTTTTATAGATGGATAAATATACAATATGACATGTTGAACTCTCTTTATAAAATCTTAAAAATTACTCCTTTCCATTTTTTTCTGTAATGAATGCTGAAGTTCACGACCAAATCGAAAATATTTCAAACAATCATGAAAAGAAGCATTTTGATCGTATTTCTGTTCAGTCTCACGTTGATGAGTTGCATTGGTGATGACTTTATAGACGATCGCGTGAACGAGAGAATATCAATTGACAATCCAATTAGTGAAATTCAAGTAAACGATAGCTATCAATTGGAAGTGACCTTCTTCAACAATATCGGTCAGCCAGAGACCATCAGTTTGAATTGGTCTAGTAGCGACGAATCAATTGCAACCGTTAGCGCACAGGGTCTGTTAACGGCAATTGCTTTGGGTGATGTTGTCATTAGCATCTCAGCTACTTTAACGGATGGAACTGTCATTGAAGAAAGTCAAATGATTTCGGTTCTCGCACAAGTTGACAATAATGACAATTTAATCACGAAATCAGGAGTGATTGTTACCACGAGTTCCTATGTTCTAACTGGAGATTTCACCATTTCAGAAATTCAAAACTCTCAGAATTTAGATCTCCAAATTGCTGAAAACTATCAAGCTTCTAGCAGTTTGCCAGGACTTTATTTGTATCTATCAAACAATCCAAATTCTATCAACGGAGCGCTGGAAGTTGGTCCCGTAAGCATTTTTAATGGGGCTCATTCTTATGAACTCGAGAATGTTGGCATCAACGAATATCAATATTTACTGTATTGGTGCAAGCCTTTTTCAGTCAAAGTAGGAGATGGAGAAATCACAGATTAAAATTATCATGAAAAAAGGTATACTAGTCATAAGCATTTTATTGCTCACGCAAACTTCCTTCGGACAATGGTCCAAGGGAAAAGGAAAAGGATATTACAAACTATCAGCTTGGTATTTGAACACAGATCAGCACTATACAGATACCGGTGCTATCGATCCGAATGCCACAAGAACACAGTTTAACTTGAACTTTTATGGTGAATATGGATTGAGCGACAAACTCGACGTTATTGCCTACATTCCCTTCTTTGCAAGAGCTACTCAAAACAACATTCTTTCAGGAACAACTGGAACGATTATTCAAGCTGGAGAAGACATCAACTCTATTGGAGATATTGACTTGGGATTGAATTACAACTTCTTTAAGAAAGGTAACTGGTCAGCTTCTGCAAAGCTATTATTTGGGTTGCCAACAGGAGAAGATGCCGGAGGAAGCGATGGAAGCTATCAAACAGGTGATGGTGAATTCAATCAATATCTTTCAGGGTTGATAGGTTATTCCACATCTTTTAATGGAACACCTTTCTTTGCCAAAGCCTATTTGGGCTATAACAACCGTACTCAAAACTTCTCTGATGAAGTACGTTTTGGTTTAGAATCAGGAATCAATCTCTTTAACAACAAGCTATGGTTGATTGGACGATTGGATGTTGTGGAGTCCACTTTTAACGGAAGCTTGAATGCTCAAAATGTTGCACAAGGAAGCATCTTTGCCAACAATATTGAATTTGTAGGAATCGGAGCCGAAGCGAGTTATTATATCACAGAAAAGTTCGGAGTTTCCCTAGGGTTTGGCGGTGCCATTTCAGGGCGACTGATTGCAGCGAATCCTTCCTTATCAGGTGGAATTTTCCTAGATATTAAGTAGCGCAAGGATCTTATTGGCCCTTCCAGAAACGCTTTTACGAGCATCTTTTGAAAGTCGTTTCAAATGTGGGGCAATCCATGATTTCAATACTGAATCTTTTTTACTCCATTTCCCTAGTGTATCCATCGAACTGTTGAGTACGATCCAATCGTTATGGTTGGCCAGATTCTGTTTCATGATCTCTTTAGCAGATTCGATCTGAGTCTCGTTCATCTCTTTTTGCAAAAGCTGAAATAAATTTGCTAGGGTCCATTGTGTAGAAGCCTGATCAATGGCAGCAATCTCTGTTAAAAATCGATCGATGTATGGAACCAAGATGGTTTTATCGTGCTTACAAACACGCTTCATGGCGTTTGATGTTCTTAATCGCACTACTTGGTCATCACTAAAATAACAGTTGAACAGTTCATCAAACAACTCGTGATTTTCAAACACCTCTTCTACCACCTCAATGGTATTTCCTAAAGAATTGGGATGCCCGCCCGTAAGGCGCTCTTCAAAGTTTCGCATCCTTAAAAATAAAAAAATCCCCCAGAATTACATCTGGAGGACTTTCAATGTATTTATTTTCTTGTTTAGAAATCTTGATTTACATCCCAAGCTTCTAAGGTTTCTTTTAGTGTTTTGATAAACATTCCACCCAAGGCTCCATTTACGACTCTATGGTCATACGAGTGGGATACGAACATTTTCTGACGGATTCCAATAAAATCACCTTCTGGAGTTTCAATCACCGCAGGAACTTTTCTAATGGCTCCTAAAGCTAAGATTGCTACCTGTGGTTGGTTGATGATTGGTGTTCCCATCACAGAACCAAAACTTCCTACGTTCGTTACCGTATAAGTTCCATTTTGAATTTCATCTGGCTTCAGTTGGTTTCCTCTTGCTCTACCCGCTAAATCGTTTACTTGTTTGGTCATTCCCACCAAGTTCAATTGATCTGCATTTTTAATGACTGGCACAATTAAGTTTCCATCAGGTAAGGCAGCCGCCATTCCTAAATTGATGTTCTTCTTCTTGATGATGGTATCCCCTTGAACAGAAATATTAATCAATGGGAATTTTTTGATGGTCGCAGCAACCGCTTGCATGAAGATTGGTGTAAAAGTTAACTTCTCTCCTTCTCTTTTGAAGAAGGCATCTTTTACTTTGTTTCTCCAATTTACAATGTTTGTTACATCAATCTCAATGAAAGATTGAACGTGTGCAGAAGTTTGCACAGAGTCCACCATATGTTTCGAGATCAATTTACCCATACGAGACATTTCAATGATCTCATCGCCTCCATTTACTGAAACTGGAGCGGCTTTGGCAACCTCTTTGGTTTCTTTTTTCACAACTGGAGCAACAGGCTGGCTAGGAGTTACAGCAGGTTGACTTGGTGCTGATGCAGGAGCTTTTGATCTATTCTCTACGTATGAAAGAATATCATTCTTTGTTACACGCCCATCTTTTCCAGTTCCCTGAATACTTTCTAATTCTTGCATGGAAACTCCCTCAGTCTGAGCGATATTTCTCACCAACGGTGAATAAAATTTACCAGACTCAGAAGTTTTTGCAATGGGTTGTGAAACAGCCTCAACTGCTGCAGTTACTGTTTTTTCAACTTCAGCTGCATGTTGAGCAACCTCGTTTGAAGGAGTCGCTTCAACTTTGGGTGCTGGAGTACTCTCTTGCACTTCTCCACCCTCAGTTTCAATAATCGCAATGGTTTGCCCGACTTCAACAACTGCATCTTTCTCAAATAGAATTTCAACCAAGGTTCCTTCTACTTCACTCGGAACTTCAGAATCTACTTTATCGGTAGCTATTTCAACAATAGCTTCATCTAATTCAATAGTATCTCCAACCTCTTTTAACCAAGTCGTGATGGTTGCTTCTGCAACACTCTCTCCCATTTTGGGTAATTTAAGTTCGAATTTCGCCATTTGGTGTTCTATTTTGAGATGGCAAAACTACAAAATTTCAAGGACAAAAGCATCAAATGAGGAGATGAAAATCGTGTTAAGCTTTCACTAATTTTTACGATATCATCAAAAAAAACAGATATTAACTGCTTTAAAATACGATTTTCATAAAAGTTATCGATTCTGTTAGATATTTTACAAGAATTATACTTTGAGCTTCAGAATTGTTTCTTTCTTATTCACCTCGTTCAAAGTAAACAATTGAACCTGTTTTGTTTGAGATGGCTTTCCAAAGTTTGAATAGGTAGTTACCTTCAAATGAACTGGTAAGGTATTTTTACCGCCCAACTTTCCGAAATAAGTAAGATTAAACAGCCAATTCCCTCGATCTGAGGCGGTGATGAAAAACTCTTCTAAACCATGTCCTGAGTTTTGCTCATCGTCAAATCTAGCGGTCTCTAATTTGTGTGTATGTGACCAATTGAAAAAACGATTTTGTGGATTCACAATTTGAATATCAAACTCCGAATTGAAGTAACTCCACTCAAAAACAATGCGTGTATGGTATGTAATATTTTCATTGAAGAAATCTGGGATCTGTGTTTGATCCAATTCCTTTTTATGCAGCGCCACCAAGTTTTTATACTCGGCCGTCATGGCTTTTCGTACTCCGCTAAAATTCTGTACGCCAGAATAGGCATTGTTATATACCTTGTTATAGATTTCCTGAGCTTTTTTATAATTCCCAGAATTGCGATAAGCTAAGGCCAAATTTCTATACGATTGAGAGATGCTAGGGTCTATCTGAATGATTCTTTCATACAGCAAGCTTGCTTCCTCGTACAGTTTTAAAGCTTCATGTTGATATGCCAAGGCAATTAATGAACTGGTTTCTTTACTCTCATCCAATTCCAATACATTGGATAAGATTCTTTTCACCATATAAGCATTCCCCCAATTGTTGAAATATTGAGCTACATCAAAAAAGTATTGCATGTCAGTTCCTAATTCTCTACGCTGCTTCAGATACAAATTATAGGCATCATCAATATTGTCCATTTTTTGCAACTCCTGAATGTAAGGTTTGCTTTCTACACTCTTTTCCAAAGCGTCACCCTTATAACTCAATGTTGTTCCAAGTGCTTTCTTCTTTTTCTTCTTTCCGTCTTTAAAAGTTCCTGTTTTCGTTTTAATCTCAATCACTCCATTTCTTCCAATAGTTCCATACTTATTGGTTGCTGCCAGTCCTTTCAGAACTTTAATTTCAGCAATATTAGCAGGATCAATTCCCATTCCTGACAATAACATTTTATCGCCGCCATTTCCACCAATGGTACTGCTGTTAGGAGAACTCTCAACCGCTATTCCATCTATCACAACCAAACCTGTTTGATCTAAAAGCATAGTCATGTTTCTACCTCTGGCAAGGAATTGCGTGATATTCTGATCTGACTTCAAAGTAACATTGGAAAATCTTCCGGCGATCGCATTTTCAACACTAATGTCTTGAACACTGATCTCTTTATCGGTTATTTTTTGAACAGCGTATCCAAGACCCTTTTTCTTCTCCATTTCTGTCTCTTCGACTTCTTTTCGAGAAGCTACCTTAACTTCGTCCAAGACCTCGCTTCCATCCGAGAGTATTACGTTATTCACTCCAGAACTTGATACATTTACAAAAAGTGTATTCTTTCCAGAAGCTCGGAATTCCAACACTCCTCCTGTTTCTGCTTGAATTTCATAGACTCCTTTGTCATTCGTAAAAGTCTCAGCTTTGGTTTCTCTGGAATAAACTCTTGCATTTGATAGCACACCCACAACATCGCTTACGGTTCCAGTTACGGTGATCTGCTTATTTTCAGATTCTTCAAAAGTAATGGTAGAAAGATCCAAGAAATCACCGCTAGAATAGGTGGCTATGTCTTTCAATAATTTCTTATTTGCCTTGGGCGAACTGGAAATAATATTTGTTGGTTTTGAAAAATATTGTGGCAACTTATCTAAGGATTCGTTTCCATCCGTAAACAATAATATTTGGTTGTTTTCACCAACCTGAATGTTCTTATAAGAAGATGAACCGTCATACACAGTGTTTCCCAATTCGTTTTTCACGTCTTGCCAATTGCCATCTACAACTTGGTATTTCTTTGTGAAAATGATGTCGTTACTAAACTTGGTTAGGAACACATCAACATTCGGGTTTTCTTTAAAATAATTGGCTAAGTATTGTAATTCTTTCTTAAGATCCTTTTGGATCATACTATAGGAAGTATCCCAAAACAAACCGACTTTCTTGGAAGTTTCTTGACTATGATTTTGCAAGGCAAGAAACAACGTGATGAGGACAAGGACAAAACGTTTCATAGGCTAAAGAGTTAACCTCATGAAGATAATCAATTTTTAGGAATTCATACCCAATCCTTTGGATTCGCCAAGACTTGAATAAGTCTTTCTTCTTTACTTCCAACTTCGGGATGATGATTGTATTTCCACTGAACTGTTGGTGGTAAGCTCATCAAAATACTTTCGATTCGACCATTGGTTTTTAAGCCGAATAACGTTCCACGATCATGAACTAAATTGAATTCAACATAGCGCCCACGGCGCACTTCTTGCCAATCTTTGTGTTCTTGTGTATAAGATAAATCTCTTCTTTTTTCTACAATCGGAACGTAACTATTCAAGAAACTGTTCCCTACTTCGGTCACAAAATTATAGCGATCCTGCATTGAAAATTCATCGGTCTTTTTTAAGTAATCGAAAAACAAACCTCCTACACCACGAGCTTCATTTCTGTGAGCATTCCAAAAGTATTCATCACAAACCTTCTTATATTTTGGATAGAAATCGATATGGTGTTTATCACAAGCCTCTTTGCAAACTGAATGAAAATGAATCGCATCCTCATCAAAGAGATAATAAGGCGTCAAATCCTGACCTCCACCGAACCATTGCGTCACGATATTTCCATCACCGTCATACATTTCGAAATAGCGCCAATTTGCGTGAACGGTCGGAATCATCGGATTTTTAGGATGCAATACCAAACTCAACCCACAAGCAAAGAAATCGCCTTGCTCCACTTTGAATTGTTTTCTCAAAGCTTCGGGTAATTCGCCATGAACCGCTGAAATATTTACACCACCTTTTTCAAAAATGGCTCCATTTTCAATCACTCGAGTTCTACCTCCACCACCTTCTGGTCGTTTCCATAAATCTTCTTGAAAACTTGCTTTTCCATCAACCTTCTCCAAGGTAGATGTAATAGTATCTTGCAATGCTAAAATGTATTGATAAAATTGGTCTTTCATGAAAATTAACCTTGTTGTATTCTTTTAACTGTTTCTGTAGTAGCCGCGGTTACCGAAAACGGCAATACGAGAATCACCCCAATGACTGGAACCAATAAAAAGAGCATAAAGATGATTCCGTTTCCTGTGGCCATCCCTCTATTTCTCTTTACAAATTGCACACTTTCCTTGTAGTTATAATGTCGTTCCAGTGTGTAATCCATATTTCCAAAACCTGCAAAATAGGCCTGCATTAAGAACAATAGAATGGTTGAAAAAATTCCGATGACAGGGATGAGTCCTAATAATAATATAGGCACCGTAAGAATTAATTCGCGAACTAAATTACGTATGGCAATTTTTAAACCGCGAATGAGCAATTGAAAAAATGAAGAACGCTGATCGATACTTTTCACACCCGTTAGATGGACTTCAATTTTTTCTGAAATAGGTCCCATGAAAGGTGCTGATAAAGCCAGAATTAAATGCTTAAACACCAAGAAACCCAACGTCACAATAATCAATCCACCAAATACCGAACTAATGGTTTCAAAGGTTTCTCGTCCCCATTCCCAAGGCCAAAAACTACCTAGAAATGCTCCAATATTATCTGATAATGAGTAAGCAGTTCCTCCAATAATAAGGGCTAGAAATAAGCTTAATAACATCGGAACGAAGAAAAATTTCCAAAGCTTTAGTTTTGATACCAGTTCTAAAGCACTGAAGTAAGCACGTATTCCTGCGAGAATTTCTGAGATCATTCGTTTCTTTTTACAATTGAATTTTTATGTATGAAGCTTCATCGAGTTCGCGGATATCACATGAAACTAGATAAGCATCTGGATATAATGCTTTTAGTGTTGAGACAATATCTTCTGAGAGCGTCTTCTTTTGTTCATCTGTTCTTCCTTCTCGTATGTATCCCCAAACATGGATAAAATCGTGATCTTCACCTGCAACCAATGAAACATCATATACTTTGAGTCTCGCCTTGATATTATCCCTTGAGAACAAACCTGAGTTCAATGCACAAGTGTACACCTTTTGCACCAATAACATCTCATCTACAAACTTTGTAGTGTCTTTATTGCATTCTATGATGAAGTGAGGCATCTTTTCAATTATTAATTAATAATAATCAATTACTAATTATTATACCGTTCGTACAACTCCATATTCAAAGGTTCTTTCCCTAGCGGAGTAAACGACCCTATTAATGTTTTTATCCAAGTAAAGTTACATTTTTCTGCAACCTTTACACTACTTATATTGGTTTTATGCGTGATGATTTGTAAGGTTGTTAATCCGAGAGATTCAAACGCATAGGTTGAGAGTGCATCAACAACTTTTGAGGTGATTCCTTTTCCTTCATAATTGTAATCGATGCAGTAGGCAAACTCGCCTTGTTTTGTACTCCAATTCAATTCTTTAATATAAATCAGTCCAATAATTCTCCTCGAATCTGCTGGCTTTAGTGTAAACAAGTATTCTTCGTTTTCATCAAACTGCTTGGATTTAACCTCAGCAAATCTTTTAGACAAATCAGGAGTTAAATTGGCAGCTTTTGTGGATGGAAAATAGGTCTGCAATCGATCTTCATTTGCGACGATCATATTGCAAATATTCCAGTAATCTTCTGGTTGAATTCTATAAACCTGAAACTGCTCTCCGCCTTTGCTTTGAAAGCTCAGAATATTGGATGTGGTCTTCTCTTCCATTTAGTCTTCAATATACACCAATTGATGAGAATACTGCTGAATTTCGGAAACATCACTAATCTTCGCAGCATGGTCCAATTCTGAAATCATCAATTTTACCATTTCTTTTACAGACTCATCACCAAACTCTCTATACTTCTGTCGCCCAATTTTATTGTTATGAAGATCCATCATCTCGGCGAGTTTCTCATTCGGTGCGAACTCTTCATGCCAATCCGTAATCTTTTTGGTCCAATCTAAAACTGACTCTATATTACTTGAGAAACGGATGCATTTTTTAGCAATCAACGCATTCCAAAAAGCATGTCGAAATGCATTGGCCTTATTATTCTTTCCGTGGATATTCGGAAACTCTTTTTGAGAAATCTGAAAGGTTTGCAACGTCGCCTGAATCGTTGCGATCATGTACAAAGGATGCTTGAGAAACCAAACAATCAAACTGCTCAGCTGCTTCCAGTTCAAGCCTTTAATGATCCTCCAGAAAGACATTTATGCCTTGTATTCCTTTACTGCATCAATAAATGCCTTCGCATTCTCTACAGGAATGTTTGGAAGAATTCCATGCCCTAAGTTTACAATGTATCTGTCTTTTCCAAATTCATTGATCATCTGATGCACCATCTTTTTAATTTCAGCTGGTGGCGATAATAACCTTGAAGGGTCAAAGTTTCCTTGTAAAGTTACTTGTCCACCCGATAAATAACGGGCATTTCTAGCAGTACAGGTCCAATCTACCCCAATTGCTGAAGCTC
>CAZTFN010000095.1:0-12453 GCA_964612905.1 uncultured Flavobacterium sp.
GATCCTTGATCAATCGGTTAGTCCTAAACTTGTCATAATGGAGTTTATATAAACCGCACTGATGTAGGCTTTTTTTATACCAATAAATCAAAATTATGGAAGGATTGATAGTCCCTTTAATAGGGGGAATCATAGGAGGACTGGTGATTGGAATCATTATCGTGAAATCACTAGAGAAATCAAAAGCCAATAAGTTAATCGCAAATACAAAGAAAGAAGCAGACACCATTATAAAAGAGGCAAAAGTAAAAGCTGATGCCATCAAAAAAGACAAAATATTACAGGCAAAAGAGAAGTTCATTGAACTGAAAGCAGAGCACGAGAAGTTCATTTTAGGAAGAGAGAAAAAAGTTGCCGACATTGAAAAAAGAGCACGAGACAAAGAGTCGAAAGTGCAGTCCGAAATAGACAAAACAAAACGCTTGAATAAGTCTCTAGAGCAGAAAGAGAAGGACTTTTCGGATAAATTAGATTACCTAGATAAACGAGAAAACGAGGTCGAGAAACTTCACAAAAGGCACGTAGACCTCTTAGAACAAATCTCAGGTTTCTCAGCAGATGAAGCAAAAAAAGAGTTGGTTTCACAATTAAAGGATGAAGCCAAATCTGATGCAATGAGTCACATCCAAGAGACCATTGAAGAAGCCAAACTAACCGCACAACAAGAAGCAAGAAAAGTAGTGTTAAATACCATCCAAAGAGTTGGAGTAGAACAAGCAGTGGAGAACTGTGTTTCTGTTTTTAACCTAGAATCTGATGATGTTAAAGGTCGAATTATTGGTAGAGAAGGACGTAACATTCGTGCTTTGGAAGCGGCTACTGGAGTTGAAATTATTGTAGACGATACTCCTGAAGCCATCATTCTTTCTTGTTTTGACCCTGTCCGTAGAGAGGTTGCCAGATTGTCGATGCACAAATTGGTAACAGATGGTCGTATTCACCCAGCAAGAATCGAGGAGATTGTTAAGAAGACAGAGAAACAGATCAATCAAGAGATCATTGAAGTTGGAAAGCGTACCGTAATCGATTTAGGAATTCATGGATTACACCCAGAGTTAATTAAGACAGTAGGAAGAATGAAGTACCGCTCTTCTTACGGACAAAACTTATTACAGCACTCTAGAGAAGTTTCCAATCTATGTGGAATCATGGCCGCTGAATTGGGATTGAATCCGAAATTAGCGAAAAGAGCCGGATTGTTGCACGATATTGGAAAAGTTCCTGAAACAGAAAGTGAACTACCACACGCATTGTTAGGAATGCAATGGGCCGAAAAGTACGGTGAAAAGCGTGATGTATGTAATGCTATTGGAGCGCACCACGATGAGATTGAAATGAAGTGTTTGATTGCACCGATCGTTCAAGTATGTGATGCAATATCTGGAGCAAGACCAGGAGCACGTAGACAAGTATTAGATTCGTACATTCAGCGTTTGAAAGACTTGGAAAGCATTGCCTTTGGATTTAGTGGCGTGCAAAAAGCATTTGCCATTCAAGCTGGACGTGAACTGCGCGTCATGGTGGAGAGTTCCAAAGTAAACGATACCAAGGCTGCCGAGCTATCATTCAATATTAGCCAAAAGATACAAAATGACATGACCTATCCAGGTCAAGTGAAAGTCACTGTAATTCGAGAGACACGAGCTGTGAATGTAGCTAAGTAATACGAATTACATCAATAACAAAACCTATGAGTAGAACAGTTAAGATTTTACAACGAAATTTTCTCTGGATTCTGTTCATAGGTTTTTCAGTTTTTGCCATATATACACGACAAGATGCCCACATTTTCCTAAGTGAAAGCCCTTATCCTTACGGCAAATTTATTGTTTGGGGCATCTTTATCGCATTCTTTGCATATTCCTTTTACAGTGGACTGAAAGAGAATTTTTTTAAGACCCTGAAAACAATGACCAATTTGTATTGGGGAAGACAGATCGGACTGGACCTGTACATTGGTCTTATCCTCCCAATCACAATGATTGCAGTTCATGGAGGAACTTGGACACTTCTTATCTGGATTGTGCCCATATTGTTTTATGCGAATTTGGCAACGCTTTTGTATTTCGCACTTAACTACGATTCTATTATCAATTATTTTTTGGTATAAATAGCCGGATACTGCTTACTGCAACTGAGAACTATGAACCCCTTGGGTGAAATTTCTCTACAACCTCTTTCAAATAGCTATTGTCTAAATGCACATAGACTTCGGTGGTGGTAATACTTTCATGACCGAGCATTTGTTGAATAGCTCTTAGATCAGCGCCTCTTTTGAGTAGGTGAGTGGCAAAAGAATGTCGTAAGGTATGTGGACTAATCTTCTTCTTCAAATCAATATGGATGGCTAAGTCTTTCAAGATCATAAAGATCATTTGTCGACTCAATCCTTTTCCTCTACGATTTAAGAACAGCGTGTCCTTGTAAGCTGTGTCTACATCTACTAAGGACCGAATGTCCTTTAAATAAAACAGAATGTACTTCTGAGCTTGCAAATGAATAGGAACAAAGCGCTCTTTATTTCCTTTTCCTAAAACTCTAATAAACCCTTCTTCAAAGAAGAGGTCTGAGATTCGTAATGTAATGACCTCACTTACACGAAGCCCACAACTATACATAGTTTCCAAAATTGTTCGGTTGCGTTCACCATGAGGTTTGCTTAAATCAATGGCTGAGATCAATTCGTTGATTTCATGTTCCGAGAGTGTATCAGGCAGTTTCCGTCCAATCTTAGGGGCTTCTATGAGATCTGTAGGATTTACCTTGCGGTAATTTTCAAAAACAAGATAATCGAAGAAACTGCGTAGGCCAGAAATGATGCGGGCTTGACTTCTTGGATTGACCATTTTTGCCGTTTCATATACAAACTTCTGAACTGTATCTTGAGAGATTTTAGTAGGTGAAACCGTTATTTTTCTCTCCGCTAGAAACTTGGTTAACTTTTGAATGTCACGCGTGTAATTTTCAATGGTATTTTCAGATAAACCTCGTTCAATTTTGAGGTAGGATTGGTAATCTTTAATCGCGTGATTCCATTTCATGCATGTGAAGTTACGCAAAAAACAAAACCCGTTTCAAAATTCTCATATGAAATTATGATTAACAATTTATTAAGTCGAACGTATAGAATATTTGCTATATTTGATATGTCCCTACCTATAAATTGCTTTATTAATCAAACTAAACCATTATGAAAAAATTATTTTTCTTCGCGATGTTTATGACATTCGCAATGACTGCTAGTGCTCAATTTAGCGCTGGTGCAACTTTTGGTATCCCAACGGGAGATGCCGATGAAGGGTACACATTTGCTTTAGGACTTGACGTAAATTACATGTTTGAGTCTGACTCTGAATTTAGCTACGGAGTAGCCACAGGTTATTTAACCTACTTTGGAGATGAGATTACTGTGTTGGGAACAACAGTGGAAATTGACAATGCATCTTTTTTACCAGTAGCTGCGGCGGCCAGATATGCTGCTTCAGAGAAGTTCTCCTTGGGTGCTGATGTAGGTTATGCTATCGGCTTAGCTCCAGATGGTAATGATGGAGGGTTCTATTATCGACCAATGGTGGCTTATGCTGTTTCAGAGAAAGTGTCTATAAGTCTATCTTACTCAGGGGTAAGTGTTGATAGAGGAACATTCTCAAACATCGGTCTCGGTGTACTATTCGGACTATAGTTGAGTTCCATTAAAAAATTAAAAAGGAGCGACACGCTCCTTTTTTTGTTAAAACCAAAGTCATGATAAGGTAATTTCAATACCTTCATGACGTATTAAAAAATTTGAATTATGAAAAAAACACTCATCATCTTATGTATGGCATTCTTTAGCTATACTGCAGCTACTGCACAAAACTCATACGGACTTACAGCCGGATACTACAGCTATATTGAAAAAGTAAATACAGGTGGACTTTCACTTTCTGAAAATGCAGCTGGTTTTTTTGTAGGTGTCTTTGGAGAATTTACTTTGAGTAAATATATAAAGCTTCAAGCCGAAACACAGTTTACGTCTGTGTATAATAATGCCCAAAATTTACAACAGTTGGTATTTCCTATTCTCTTTAAATATCAAGTTGATGACAAGTTTAGTGTTGCTCTCGGTCCACAGTTTGATTACATCCTCGAAGACCTTCCCTTAGGAAAAGAGTTTGGTTTGGCATTAGGCGCTGGATTATTCTATGATTTTTCTGATAAATTCTATGCTACCTTTCGATACGCCTATGGAATTACCGAACGAGTAGAAGACAATCCAAACGATCTTAGTGGAGGAATTAGTGGAGCCAACCTAGGGATTGGTTTTAGATTCTAATCAATCCTATTTCGAAGCCATAGTCCATTCAGTTTTTAGGAAATTAATTCCTACATTCGCATCATGAAATTGATCATCATCAACGGTCCCAACCTGAATTTACTAGGTAAAAGAGAGCCTGAAGTTTATGGTTCCGACTCTTTTGAAGACTACTTTGTGAAGCTAAAATCAAAATATTCAAACATCGAGTTGGAGTACTATCAATCAAATATTGAAGGCGAATTGATCGATAAACTTCATGAAGTGGGGTTCGACTATGATGGAATTATTTTAAATGCAGCAGCATATACGCATACATCTGTTGGAATTGGTGATGCCGTAAAAGGAATAGAAACCCCAGTGGTAGAGGTACATATCTCGAATGTACATGCCAGAGAAGAATTCAGGCATACAAGCTTTATTGCTGCAAATGCCAAAGGTGTTTTGTTCGGGTTTGGTTTGAAAGGATACGAATTAGCGATCCAGAGCTTTCTAGAGTCGTAAGATCATCTTGATGTCTGCGCGTTCATAGTACACATCTTTTTCCACCTCAACTTCTTCAAAACCTACTTTTCGATACAAATTGATTGCAGGAGTCAAGATTCTATTGGAGTACAACATAATTTGTTCCCAACCCTGATCTTTAGAAAACTGAATACATTTATCCATTAATTTTTGACCAATCTTCAAACCTTGATATTTAGGTGAAACGGCCATTTTACTAAGCTCATAACACTCCTTTTCATTGATCAAAGCTACGGTTCCTACAACTTCATTGTTAAACTTCGCAAAGAAAATATATCCTTCATTGTCGATAATATAAGATTTTGGATTTTCTAAAACCTCCTTATCATGAGGTTCAACGTAAAAGAAGGTTTCTAACCAATTAATATTTAAATCGTGAAACACTTGATCGTATTGAGGGTCATATTCTAGGATTTCCACATCCTCTCGAATTCTTTCCATAATTCTATTGTAAAGGCTTTTTTCTTGTTGTTTTCTTTCGGTTAATTGTATGTGATCCATAAAGGATGTGGGTTCTCTCTGAATGAATAAAGTGAGTTCCTTTTGTATGATCTTCAAGATAGGTTGCAATCGATCTGCTAAGTCTTTTCCTTTTTTTGAGAGAGAAATTAGCTTTTTTCGCTTATCGCTGGCATCGGTTTGTACGGAAACCAATTCTTTCTTTTTCAATGTATTGATAAACTGTGTAACAGCAGGTTGTGTAATTTGTAGAATTTCAGAGAGATTACCAGTACTGATTTGACCTTCATCACTTATCGTCTTAAAAGTGGGGAAGAGGTAAGGGTCAAAATCAATATACAGGCTTTTATACACCTTTTTTACATCGCGCATTAAGGTATCACTCAGTCTTTTGATCCGTGATCCGAAACCTAATTCTCTGAATTCTGTTAGTTTATCCATATGTAATTATATAAGTACTTATGCAAATATATAAAAATCCTGAAGTAATTCAGGACAATCTTTAAATTTTTGTATCTATATAAGCAATAATATCCTGCTCTAGTTGAACAGTCTTGTTATACACATCTTTTGCCTTAGCAAGAATATCGCTCGAGTAGGTTTTGTCTTTGATGTCTTTTGCATTGATTCGTACATTGAAATAGGCACCAATTACCGCTGTTCTAGCACACAATGCTCCAACACCAGCATCAGACAAAGAGTTCTGTAATCCATGTTCTGCCATTTCTTTCATGACCTCCATGGATTGATAGGCGGTTTCCATTACTTTGAACGGAATTTCAGTGGCATATTTGGTTGCATCTTCAATGGCTTTTTTTCTTGCTTCAATTTCAATTGCATTAGATTTCGGCATACGGAAACCTGCAATAATTCTATTGAAAGCATTGGTGTCTTCGTCCACCAAAAACAATAAGTCATTTTTATATTGTTGACCTTTCTCAGCCCACTTTGAGTAGTACTCCCATTTGTCATCCCAACCTGGTTTGTGAGCGGACAAATTAGCCACCATGGTTCCTAAAGAAACTCCTAGTGCACCCACATAAGCTGAAATAGAACCTCCACCTGGAGCCATAGATTCGGAAGCAGTTTCATCAGCAAACCCTTTGACAGTAAAATCTACGAGTTTCTTTTCTTCATTCGAATTCATGACATACTCGATGATTCTTTCTTGTGGATTGAAAGGCTTTAAATCATCTAGTCCTAAGGATTTGATTGCAATCTTGATTTTTTCCGACTCACTAATTCCTAAAGAGCGTTGCTGTTTTACTAGGAAATAATCAGCTGCGTCCAGCATGGCTTGTAATGGCACCAATCCCACCAGTTCAGAACCAGTGACTCTTAATCCTCTAGCATCTGCTGCTTTCACTGTTTCATCAAAAGCCTGATGCATGGAAGTAATGCTAATATTCGTCAGATTGTAAGAAATCTGTGCAATTCCGTATTCTTCAATGTACCAACCAATTCCTTTGACTGCTTTCAGTTTTCCAGGAATTCTCACGGGATCACCATTTTCATCCAAAACTTTCTTTCCAGTAATAGGGTTCCCATCGCGTTTGATGCGCCCTGCCTCTCGAATGTCAAATGCAATGGCATTGGCACGCCGGGTAGAAGTGGAGTTCAAATTAATATTATAAGCAATTAAGAAATCACGAGCAGAAATCGCCGTAACCCCAGATTTTTTCACTTGTTCGTTATAAGCAGTTGGACCAAAATCAGGTTGCCAATTGTCCTTAGACAATTTCTTCTCCAAACCTTCATATTCTCCTGCTCTGACGGTAGCTAAATTTCGTCGCTCTTCTTTGGTCGCTGCGTTTTCGTAAAAGTATCCAGAGATTCCCAATTCATCTCCAACTCGTTTCCCTAGTTGATGTGCATATTCAGCAACTTCATCCATTGAAATATTAGCAATTGGAATCAACGGACAAACATCTGTTGCTCCAAATCTTGGATGCTCACCAGAGTGTTTGCTCATGTCAATCAACTCAGAAGCTTTCTTAATCAGCAAAAAGGCAGCGTTTATTACTTGCTGGGGTTCACCAACGAAGGTAATTACAGTTCTGTTGGTTGCTTTTCCAGGGTCAATATCTAGGAGTTGGACACCTTCAACTTCCTTTACAACATGGGCAATTTCATTAATTTTAGCAATATCCGCACCTTCACTAATATTCGGTACACATTCGATAATTTGTCGATTCATTTTGGTCTGATTGTTTCGTGTAAAAGTAAATCATATAAAACTCGATTCAAAATGTATTCATCTGTTAAAAAAAATTATATTTGTTGCTATAACCAAGTGCAACCCCTAAACACAAATTCCCCGTATTCCAGCTTGGTAACACATCAAGTAGGTATTGATTATCATCGGGTAGAATTATGATGAAACAAGACAAGTGGCTCATTGAGATTTCACCGTCAAACAGGTTATTAGACTTAAACCTGAAACAAGTTTGGCGCTATAGAGATTTGCTATTTCTTTTTGTAAAAAGAGATGTCATTACGCTTTATAAACAAACCATCTTAGGTCCTTTGTGGTATTTGATTCAGCCACTATTCACAACGGTAATTTTCACCCTTATTTTTAACAATCTTGCAGGGATTCAAACTGGTGGAATTCCTCCATTTCTCTTCAATCTAGCTGGAGTTACTACATGGAATTATTTCAAAGAATGTTTAACCGCAACCTCGGATACATTTAAAAAAAATGAACAAATTTTTGGAAAGGTATACTTTCCACGTGTCATCATGCCAATTTCTATCGTGATTTCTAACTTGTTGAAGTTCGGGATTCAGTTTGGGATTTTTATTGCATTTTATATCTACTATTATTTCTTTTCAGAAAGCTCTTTGACACTAAGTGTGAATGCATTGGCTTATCCATTGGTGATTTTGGCAATGGGCCTTTTGGGACTTGGTCTGGGAATGATTATTTCCTCTATGGTAACCAAGTATAGAGACTTGAGTTTCTTAGTTTCCTTTGGAGTTCAATTGTTGATGTACATATCAGCTGTTGTCTATCCGATTTCATTGGCAAAAGAAAAATTCCCAGATTTTGCATGGGTCATAGAATACAATCCATTGGCTTATTTGATTGAAATTACCCGTTATGTATTGATTGGAGAGGGAGTTGTTACTTCCTTTGGATTGATTTATATCTCTTCAATCACGCTGGTTGTATTGATCACAGGGTTACTCATTTTTAATAAAACCGAAAAAAGTTTCATTGATACAATTTGATATGAGTAAAGATGTGATTTTAAAGGTTGAAAATGTATCCAAACAATATCGATTGGGGTTGATTGGAACGGGAACATTGAGTCATGACCTAAACAGATGGTGGCATAGAATTCGAGGAAAAGAAGATCCATTTTTAAAAGTTGGAGAAACCAATGATAGAAGTACAAGTGGAGATTCTAAATATGTTTGGGCATTAAAGGACATTAATTTTGAAGTAGAACGAGGCGAAGTACTTGGAATTATTGGAAAAAATGGTGCTGGAAAATCTACCTTGTTAAAAATACTCTCACAGGTTACTGGTCCCACAACGGGCTCTATCAAATCCAAAGGACGAATTGCTTCGTTGTTGGAAGTAGGTACTGGTTTCCACCCAGAAATGACAGGAAAAGAAAATATCTATCTTAATGGCGCTATCTTGGGAATGACGAAAAAAGAGATTGGCTCCAAGTTGGATGAGATTATCTCATTCTCTGGCTGTGAACGTTATATCGACACTCCTGTAAAACGTTATTCCAGTGGAATGAAGGTTCGTTTAGCATTTGCTGTTGCAGCACATTTAGAACCAGATATTTTGGTTGTAGATGAAGTTTTAGCCGTGGGCGATGCTGAGTTCCAAAAGAAAGCCATTGGAAAAATGCAAGACATTTCTAAAGGTCATGGGAGAACGGTACTGTTTGTGAGTCATAATATGATGTCTGTAAAATCCATCTGTACCAAAGCGATGATCCTAGAGCAAGGACGAATTACAGAGTACGGAAATGTGAATGAAATGGTGGACAAGTATTTGATGAATGCATCCAATGAAACAGCATCATTTAATATTGTCAACCAAAAAGCAGATCAGATTGAGGTAAAATCTATTTCAATCAAGGACAATGGAATTAACGGATCTTTTGATATTGACAAAGATTTGGAATTTGAGATCAAATTGGAAAGTCATATTGATTATGACATGATTAATATCAATTTGTTCTTCAATCTTTCCGACGGAACCAATGTTTTTGCCACCTGTTCAGAAGCGGACTCTTTACATAAGGGAGCCTTTGTATTTAAATGCACTGTTCCTAAGGATACATTGAACAACCTCATCTATAGCATTGATTTGATGGTGGTAAAAGGAGGGGTGAAAGTGTTGGCAAACCTAAAAGAAGTGTTGCTATTGGAAGGAATTGAAGATAAAAGAGATGGTGATTGGTTGGGAGATTTCCCTGGAATGATCAGACCCACCTATTTTCCTTGGAGCAAAGAAGAAGACAATGAATAAGTTGAAAACCGAAATAAAGAATAAATTCTACAAATCTGTCTACAATCATTACGGAGAGGAAAACTATGATACCTATCGTTTTGGTCCTTATCCAGATCAATTTAAAAATCGTCACCCTATAACCAAACTCCTCAAAGACAAAATAAGAAAGATATTTGGTGTTAGAAATGCGATTACCGATAACTTCTTTGATCATGCATATCAGAAGATTCAACCGCACGAAAAAGGACTGGAAAGAATCTATGAGAAGATCAGCGAACAAGGGAAGAATACTGTAATTGAATTGTTGGCTTATCATATGCTAGGTTTTGAAAAGGTAAAACTGTCTAACAACAACGATGCATACCACAAGGCGATTAAAGAAGTTAATGCATTGATTAATTCTAAGGATTATATCCAATCAAATTACCAATCTTTAAAGCTCTTTAAGTTCGATTTAAACTCTTTAGGCTATGATATTCGTTTGTTCTTTAATACTGCAGGCGTTGTGACTGATTTTATTGTAGAGCAATACGCATACAAAGAGAACAACAAAGCTTTGGTAGAAGCAGAACCTGGTGATACTGTATTGGATCTAGGTGCTTGCTGGGGAGATACCGCGCATTATTTTGCATCCAAAGCAGGACCTTCTGGAAAAGTATACTCTTTCGAATTTATTCCTGAGAACATCAAATTATTCAAGCAAAACAAAGAATTGAATCCTAATTTAAAAGAGAATATTACCATTGTAGCGCATCCTGTTTCTGATGTTTCTGATGTTGAAGTCTATTTTAAAGACAACGGACCCGGAAGTATCATGAAAATGGAATCTTTTCCAGAACAAACAGGATCAGTAAAAACCATTTGTATTGATGACTTCGTAGAACGATACAATGTTGAAAAAGTCGATTTCATCAAAATGGATATTGAAGGCGCAGAGCCTATGGCATTGAATGGAGCGATTAACACGATCAAAAAGTTTAGACCCAGACTTGCTATTGCCAATTATCACGGATTGGGCGACTTTACAAACATTCCAAACTGGATCTTAGATTTAGGTTTGGATTATGAAATATTTATTGGTCATTATACCATACATGCCGAAGAAACCGTGTGTTTCGCGCGACCAAAATCATAACATCGATGAGCCAAAAAAGAATCAACGTTACCAAATCTTTTCTTCCGCCTAAGGAAGAATACGAGGCTATTCTTGAGAAAGTTTGGGAAACGAATTGGTTGACAAATTTAGGGCCATTGGTAAAGCAGCTTGAACAAAAGCTAAAAGATTATTTGGAGGTAGATCACATGACATTAATGACTAATGGAACTTTTCCTATTCAGATTGCCTTGAAGACGATGGATTTAAAGGGAGAAATCATTACCACACCATTCAGTTATGTCGCCACAACATCCACGATTATTTGGGAAGGTTGCGAACCTGTTTTTGTAGATATTGACCCTAATCACCTTACTATTGATGAATCTAAGATAGAAGCAGCAATTACTGGGAAAACTTCAGCAATTATGGCAACACACGTGTATGGAAATCCATGCAATGTTGAAGAAATTGACAGAATAGCAAAAAAACACAACTTAAAAGTAATTTACGATGCAGCACATTGCTTCGGAGTGAATTACAAAGGGAAAAGTATTTTCAACTATGGAGATGTGAGTACTTGTAGCTTCCATGCTACGAAGATTTTCCATACGGGTGAAGGTGGATGCATCATTTCCAACAATGAAGATTTGCAAAAAGATTTTTTCAATCATCATAACTTCGGGCACAAGAACAACGAAGAGTTTTATGGGTTGGGTGTCAATGCAAAAATGTCTGAATTGCAAGCGGCTATGGGATTGGCAGTGTTCAATCACTTTGATCACATAAAATCAGAAAGAAAAAAATCAGTAGAAAATTACCTTTCCTTACTAAAAAACAAACCCGTTAGTTTTCTGACCATTCGAGAACATACAGAGTGGAACTATCCCTATTTTCCAATTTTTATGGAGAATGAGGAAGCTGTGTTGGAAACACAAGAAAGAATGCACAAGCACAATATCTTTCCACGACGATATTTCTTTCCAAGCCTGAACAATTTACCGTATATCACGAAGAAATTTGATTGTCCAGTAAGTGAAGATATCAGTAGAAGAGTTTTATGCTTGCCTTTGTTTGTGGGACTTTCAACTGAAGATCAAGAACGAATTAGCCAATTGATTCATGACTAAAAAGATTGCCATCATGCAGCCGTATATATTTCCCTATTTGGGATATTGGCAGCTCATGAAGGCTGTGGATATTTTTGTGGTGTTTGACGATGTCAACTTTATCAAAAAAGGATTCATTCACAGGAATAGCATCTTGGTCTCGGGTCAAAAGAACTTGTTTACATTACCTCTTCAAAAAGCAAGTCAGAATAAAAAAATCAATGAGATTGATCTTTCCGAAACCGAAAACTGGAGAGAAAAATTTCTAAGATCCATCTTTTTAGCTTACAAGAAAGCCCCGATGTTTGAGGAGGTTTATGCGCTCATCGAGCGAATTATCAATCATTCTGAAAGGAATCTTGCGAGGTTTTTAGGAAATCAATTAAGGGAAGTAAATGATTATCTTGGAATTGATACCATTTTGATCAGCTCCGAAAAATACAAGAATCAAGACTTGAAAGGTCAGAATCGAATCCTAGACATTTGTGAAAAG
>CAZTFN010000096.1:0-3599 GCA_964612905.1 uncultured Flavobacterium sp.
TCCAGGACATATTCAGTACACTAGAAATATGGTAACAGGAGCTTCAACTGCTAATGTAGCAACCATTTTAATTGATGCCAGACATGGAGTTGTTGAACAAACAAAGCGTCATACCTTTATCGCTTCTTTACTTCAAATACCTCATATCATCGTATGTGTAAATAAGATGGACTTGGTAGACTTTTCTGAAGAAGTTTTCAACTCAATTGTGACCGACTTTGAAAAAATCTCTTCCAAGATGCTTGTAAAAGATGTGAGATTTATTCCTGTGAGTGCGTTATTAGGTGATAACGTTGTGAACAGATCTGAAAATATGAAATGGTATCAAGGAGCTCCAATGCTGCATACACTAGAGACAATGCATATTAGTAGTGATGTAAACAAAGTAGATGCTCGTTTTCCAATTCAATCTGTATTAAGACCTCAAAGTGAGAGTCACCGTGATTACAGGGGATATGTTGGTAGAGTATCTAGTGGAGTTTTCCGCAAAGGAGATGAGGTAACCGTGATGCCTTCTGGTTTTACTTCTCAGATTAAATCAATTGATACTTTTGATAAAGAGTTGGAAGAAGCATATGCACCAATGTCCGTGTCAATTACTTTAGAAGACGATATTGATGTAAGCAGAGGAGATATGATTGTAAGATCAAATAACAAACCTGAACCGACTCAAGATGTGGAAGTGATGTTATGTTGGCTAAATAACTCACCTGCGAAACCAAGAGCTAAATATACCGTAATACATACCTCCAATGCGCAAAAAGCGATGATTAAAGAGGTAGTTTATAAGATAGACATTAAAACTTTAGAGAGAGATCTTGACAATAAAGATTTAAAGATGAACGACATTTCTAAAGTGAAAATTAGAACAACGAAGCCTTTAATGGTAGATTCTTACAGAAGAAATAGAATTACCGGAAGTATTATATTAATTGATGATGCAACAAATGAAACGGTTGCAGCAGGAATGATTGTATAGAACATAACTAACTTTAAATAAAAATTAAAACATGAAAGTAATTATCCTTTGTGGAGGTATGGGGACTCGATTAAGAGAAGAGACAGAATATAAACCCAAACCAATGGTAGAAATAGGAGGTAAACCTATCTTATGGCATATCATGAAACACTATGCTCATTATGGGTACAAAGAATTTGTGTTAGCATTGGGATACAAAGGAGATTACATTAGAAATTACTTTCTAAACTTCTTCAAATATAACACCGATTTTACAGTGGATTTATCCAACTCAGGAAACGTGGAGATTCACAATTCGAATTTGAAGGAAGATTGGAAAATAACTCTAGTAGAGACCGGTGAATTGAGCATGACAGGTTTCCGTACGAAACTTTGTGAAAAATACATTACCGAAGATAATTTTATGTTAACATATGGAGACGCGGTAAGCAATGTAAACATTGAAGAGCTTGTTGAATTTCATAAGAGAAGAGATACGATTGGAACAGTTACGGGAGTGTATCCACCCTCTCGTTTCGGTGATCTTGTCATTGAAGGAGATGCAGTTACAAAGTTCAAACAGCAATTGAAAGACATTGAAAGTCAATCACCAATTAATGGAGGTTATTTCGTTTTCAAAAGAGAGTTTTTCGATCACATTCCGTACGATGCTTCAATCAACATTGAAAATGAACCGATCGATTCTATTGTAGGTGAAAACCAACTTTCCGTTTACAAGCACAAGGAATTCTGGCAATGTATGGATACCTACAGAGACAACCAGCATTTAGAGAAAATGTGGAAAGAAAATCCAATTTGGAAAATTTGGTAGCATGAAATTTTTAGAGACCTACAAAGACAAAAAGGTCTTAGTGACCGGGCATACAGGTTTTAAAGGAGCATGGCTTACAATTTGGCTCAAAGAGATAGGAGCTGAAGTGATAGGTTATTCTCTTGATCCTTTGTATGATAACGGTGTTTATGCACTGAGTGGAATCCAAAATCACATTACAGATAAGAGAGGCGACCTAAGAGACTTCGATTCACTTTTGGAGGTTTTTCAATCCGAAAAACCAGAAATAGTATTTCATTTAGGTGCTCAAGCCTTGGTTATTGATGGATACAAAACACCTTTAGAAACATTTCAGACCAATACTATGGGAACAGCCAATGTATTGGAGGCAATTCGTTTGACCGATTCGGTAAAAACTGCCATCATGGTTACAACAGATAAGGTATACGAAAATAAAGAGTGGATCTGGCCGTACAGAGAAGATGAAACGATTGGAGGGTATGATCCATACAGTGCAAGTAAAGGAGCATGTGAGATCGTGATCTCTTCTTACAGGAACTCATTTTTCAATACAAAGTCATATGAGGAACATGGAAAATCAATCGCTTCCGTAAGAGCAGGAAATGTGATAGGAGGAGGAGATTGGTGTGACAATAGAATTATTCCAGACTGTATCCGAAGCATTCAAAAAGGACAGGATATTGAAGTGAGAAGCCCTAAATCCGTAAGACCTTGGCAACATGTTTTAGAACCTATTGGAGGATATTTGTATTTGGGTGTAAAATTGATGGAAGAACCATTAAAGTATGCTGAAGCATGGAATTTTGGGCCAGAACATGAAAATATTATTACGGTAAGTGAACTGGTCACCAAACTTATTAATTCGTACGGTGAAGGTAACTGGAAGGATGTTTCTGATGCAAAGAAACTACATGAAGCCACCTTGCTTTCATTGGATATCAATAAGGCAAAGACATACTTGGGCTGGAATCCTGTTTTAGGAATCAATGAGACAATTGATTATACAACTCACTGGTATAAAAATTACTTAACCTCTGATGTGCTTAAATTGACAAAAGAGCAAATCAAAAACTATGTTGATGCATGGAGATTAAAGAGCGAAAATTAAAAGGAGTCTATGAGGTAACACTCAAACCTATCCTTGACAAAAGAGGTTTCTTCATGAGAACCTTTGACCATAAGATATTTGATGATATGGGGTTGAAACGAGAGTGGGTTCAAGAGAATCACTCTAGATCAGAACAAAAAGGAATTATTAGAGGTCTCCATTTTCAATTACCTCCATATTCCGAAACCAAGATGGTTCGATGCATCAAAGGAGCTGTATTGGATGTATTTGTAGATTTGAGAGAAGGATCGGAAACCTATGGACAATGGGATGCGATTGAGCTTTCAGAGGAAAATAGGAAAGCGATATTTATTCCAAGAGGATTTGCTCATGGTTTTTGTACCCTTACAGAAATTTCTGAAATTGTCTACAAAGTAGATAATTACTATCACAAAGAGTCAGAAAGAGGTTTGATGTGGAATGATGAAGATGTAAATATTACCTGGCCGTGTGAAGACCCTATTCTGTCTGATAAAGACCAGTTAAACCTGACACTTAAAGAATTTAAATCAAAGTATAACGCAATTAAAGTACAATGAATATAAGACTGTTTAAACCATCGGTAGGTGAGGAAGAGTTAGCAATGATTAAAAAATCATTCGAGCGCTCTTGGATAGGATTAGGTCCTAATGTAAATGAATTTGAACGTCAATGGGAAGAGTTCTCTGGTGCTAAAATGGCTGTTGGTTGTAGCTATAAGTTTCTGAATGGTGGCCCGG
>CAZTFN010000096.1:3609-12395 GCA_964612905.1 uncultured Flavobacterium sp.
AAATGGCTGTTGGTGTAAACTCTGCTACAGCGGCATTACACCTTGCATTATCTGCTTTTAATTTTCCAGAAGGGAAAAAGGTTCTAGTACCTTCTTTAACGTTTGCGGCAACTGCAACGGCTATTTTATACAATAGGTTAATACCAGTATTTGTGGACTCAGATCCAGTGACCCTTCAGATGGATTTCGATGATATGGTTCGTAAATATGATGAGGATGTGGTGGCTGTGATGCCTGTACATTATACAGGACACCCTTTTCCCATAGATAAATTGATGCCTTGGGCAAAAGAAAGAAACCTGAAAGTAATTGAAGATTGTGCACATACAGCAGGAGGTTACTATAAAGGAAAAATGCTAGGAACTTGGGGAGATATTGGTTGTTATTCTTTTGAAGAGAAGAAGCTAATGACTACAGGAGATGGTGGTATGATGGTTACCAACGACCCAAGCAACTTCAAGGATACAAAAGCCATGAGATGGGTTGGAATTGATAAAGACAATTGGAAAACAGCGCAAAGCTATGTGGATGCAAATAGAGATGCATTGCACTGGTTCTATGAAATCAATGTTTTGGGTTACAAGTACAATATGAATGATTTGGCTGCTGCCATCGGTTTAGCACAAATAAAAAAGTTACCGGCCTTCAACAAGAGAAGATCAGAAATCATAAGAATGTATTTAGACGGAATTAAAGGAATTGAAGGGGTACAACCTCTATTACCTTTTGAACCAGAAAAGTACCCATACCAAATGTTTGGAATTCGCTCAGATCAAAGAGACGAATTAATGATTTACCTAAAGTCTCATGGAATTGCCACAGGATGTCATTATACACCTCTTTCGTCTCAACCTTTGTTTAAGGAGTATGCTTTTGGATGTGAATATATTGAGAACGAAGCGAATAAATTCATCACACTACCATTGCATTCAGATTTGACAAATGAAGAAGTAGAGTATGTGATAGATAAGCTCTCAAAATTTTGATATAAATAATGTTTGTTCTTAAGAAGCTAATTTTAGGATTAAACTTTGTTTTTACTCCAATAAATACCACCCTGGTAGTTTTGATATTTTCAATCAGGGTTATTTTATTCGGGTTCAAGAATGCAAATAAAATGCTAGAAGGCGTTTCGCAACCTTGCATAATCCCAATCTTAAGAATCTTCGGTGCAAAAATTGGTAAGAATTGTGACATTGGAACAGGTTTGGTAGTTCACAATGCCAAGAGTTATAAAAACCTAATTGTTGGTGATAATTGTCATATTGGAAAAAACTGTTTTCTAGATTTGAGAGGAAAAATAGAAATCAAGAATAACGTTGTAATATCCATGAAATGCACCTTCATTACACACATAGACATGACCAAGTCTAAACTAAAAGAGCTCTACCCATCAAAAACGGAGGACGTTAGCATCGAAGATAATGTCTATTTGGGAGTTGATGTATGTGTGTTAAAAGGGATTACTATTGGTGAAGGTACCATGGTTGCAGCAAAATCATTGGTGAAAAATAGTATCGAACCAAATACACTCTGTGCAGGAGTTCCCGCTAAAACCATTAAATCTCTTGGGTAAAGAATTTAAATTACTAGCCAAGAATACTTCCATGCTTGCGGCAACAAGAGTATTCCAGTTTCTAACAGGACTGTTTAGGATCAAGTTAAGCGCTGTCTTATTAGGTACCGTTGGAATGGGAGTGATAGATCAATTCACTTTCTTAACAAACAAAATATCCAGACTTTCTACAATAGGAACAGTAGAAGGATTCATTAAACAAGTTGCTAGTAATACACAAAATGAGAAAATAGAACAGATTCTTAATTCAACTTTAAAGTCCTATATTTTAGTAATCTCGGGGTTTGTGGTTGTTTCTAGTGCAATTTCTCTTTTTTTTCAAGATTTCTTGACAAACTATATTTTCGGAGACTTAATTTATATTGAGTACTTCTATTTGGCAATTCTCACATTTCCGTTATTGGTTATAGGTAGTGTGCCGTTTTCTATTTTAAAAGCCTTTAAAAATATCAAGGCAATTTCAAAGTCAAGAATTTATATCGTTATTGCTCAGTTGATTATTGCCATTCCAATGATCTATTTTTATAAATTGAATGGTGCAATCATCTATATCCCAATATCGTATATTATTGATTTTTTATTTCTGCATTATTTTGCTAAGAAATATTACTACACGAAGTATAATTTGTCTATTATATCTGTTATAAAAGCTCCTCTTATTACAGCCTATTTAAAAGAACTATTCGTCTTTTCGGGATTTGGTCTCACAGTGGGAGTATACGCAGTAATTAGTGAAGTGGTATGCCGTTCAATCGTTGTTTCTGAATTGGGAGTAGAGATCATAGGTGTTTATAGCCCTATCATTTTGTTCTCCAGTTTATTTAGTGGTTTTATTTTACCCTCGCTTTCCACATATTTATATCCTAGATTTTGCGAATTAACAAAGAACGATGAGGTAAATGACGTTATTAATAGTGCTATTAGATTAGCTACATTAGTACTAATTCCATTTTTATTCATTGGAATTCCGTTTCAAAAATTATTAATTGTTTTATTTTTCTCCTCAGATTTTATAGAAGCAACGAATTACCTTCCATATCATTTTTTAGGAATGGTGTTCTTTGTTTGGGGATATGTTTTTTCCCAATGGTTTACACCTAACGGAAAGATAAAAATATATGGATTTTTTAGGGTCATTTATTTTACGGTTGATATTGTAGTGACATATTATTTTGTAAAATATTTTGGTTTGTACGGCTGGATGTTAAAGTTTATTATTGCACCGGTACTGTTTTCAGGAATTTACCATATATATCTCAGAAAAAAGATAAGTTTTGTGTTGACTTCGAAAAATATGAAAATAATGTTTTTCCTATTAGCTGGAGCTGCCTTGTTAATCTTGCTTCAATTTTTCTACAATATGCAAATAGTAACAATGGTAATAGGTGTCCTGTTGTTTTTTTCCACTTACTTCTTTCTAAACAATGATGAAATAGGTTTTTTGAAAAAACTACTATCTTATATAAAACGATAAAACTAGTTTTAGCCACTGATATGATAAAACAAACGATAAAAAGAATTATTTCTAAAGAGAAAACGTATACCCTAGACGCACAGAAAAGAGTCTTGCAGAAGAATGTGAAGAAACACGTTTTTCTAATTTGTGCTCCTAAATCGGGCTCTACATGGCTTACCAATATTTTAAAGCGAATTTTGAAATGGAAAATAGTTAAGCTACTTCCTGCATTTGAACATCGCGAACAAGAAATAGATTTGGCTCCCTTGTCTGAAAGCAATGCAAAAGGAAAGATATTCTCTCCCCATCAGCATTTAAGATACAGTCATCATACCGAAAATATCATCAATATATTAGATTCCTATGTAATTTTACAACTAAGAAATATTTTTGATACGATTATAAGTTATAAGGATCATCTGGATAAAGAAAGTGTAAAAGTTCCTGCAGCATTTATGAATGATGAGAACTGGAAGCTTTTAAATGATGAACAGAAATTAGCTTTTGTGGTAGACTTGGTTGTTCCGTGGTATTTTAATTTCTATTGTGGTTGGATGACTTCGAATTTGCACAAAGAAGGTAGAATTAAAATCATTACCTATTCAGATATGAAAAAGGATGCCTTCACTACTGTTAAAAGCATTTTAGAATATATTAAAGAACCATTTTCAGATCAAGAGATTCATAATGCGATGGAAAAAGTTGCCAAGAAGAATACAAGGAAGAATAAAGGAGTGTCTGGTAGAGGAAATCAATTGTCCGATGAACTAAAAAAACGGGTAATTAGCTACACAAAATATTACCCTTCAATAGACTTTGACTTATTCGGTATTACACAACAAGAAATCGAAAGATACAGTTAAGTACAAGAACATGAAAGGCAATAAAGTAGGTGTTATTACACTTAATTTCAATCAAAATGGTTATACCATAGATTGTGTAAAGTCAATCTTAAAGTCAGAGTATTCAAATTTTGAAGTTATTTTAGTTGAGAATGGATCTTCTGTTGAAAACTTCAAAGACTTAAAGCAAAAGTTACCTGAGGATGACCGTCTTCTTTTAACTAGGTTAGATGAAAATATTGGATATGTAGGTGGAGTCAATTATGGTCTTAAAACAGCCAATGAGATAGGGTGTGATTACTTTCTAATCATGAACAATGATACTCTTGTCGATCCGTTGGCAATTAAAGAGTTGGTTGTTGCCGCTAAAAATCATGAAGACAATGCAATTATCTCTGGGAAGGTATACAATTATGATGAAAAAGACACATTGCAATACATTGGGAATGTGTACAAACCTTCTAATGATAAGATCTTAGATTATAAAGCGCTGGTCAAAAATAGAAGAGAAAAAGATACAGGGCAATTTGATAAAGAGATAGAACTTGCCATGACCGATGATATCATGTGGATGATTCCGAGAAAGATATTTGAAACAACTGGGTACTATTCACAGTATTTTTTTCTGTATGGAGAGCAGACTGATTATGCATTGAGAGCAAAAAAGAATGGTTATAAGCTTATCTATATACCTAGTGCTAAGATTTGGCACAAAGGAGGGATTACAACTACTGACGGGAACAAGCAATCACCACGAATTATCTACTGGACAACCTTTGCAACACTAAAAATTTCGGTCTTACATTTTTCTAAAAAGGAAGCAAAGAGTTTTTTTAGAAGATGGGTGTTCAGAATGACAGTCAAAAGAACACTTCATTTTCTGATGGGAAAGCAAAAGTTTTCAATGTTAAGAGCGCACTTATTGGCTGTAAAACACTTTCGCTTCTGGAATCAAATTAGGTACAATGACAATGGTTATAACCCATTCTAAAGATTGTTGTTTTGAAAAGAAAAAAAATTCTTTACGTCGGAGGATTTATCTTACCAGATAAAAATGCAGCAGCTCAGCGTGTTATTTCTAATGCCAAAGCCATTAAAGAAATAGGGTTTGAGGTAGTCTTTTTGGGAAAATCCAAAGATAGCACTCTAAGTGTTGATCAGCAAAATCCTAAAAAATTTGACGATTTCGAGATTTATGAAGAATCATACCCAGAAGGAGTTTTCAACTGGATAAAACACTTGTCATCTAATAAAAATGTTGAGACCCTTGTAGAGAAAATAGGGGCAGGAAGTATCCATACCATTATAGCTTACAATTACCCATCTCTTGCATTACTCAAATTATTAAAATACGCTAAAAAGCATAAGATTAAGGTTGTGAGTGACTGTACCGAATGGGCAGTAGAGTCCAATCGTTTTTCAATGCGATCGTTGTTGAAAAATATGGATACTTACTATAGAATGAAGAAAGTTCATCAAAAATTAGATGGTATGATTACGATTAGTAAGTTTCTATACGACTTTTACAATCCTAAGATGAAGAATGTCATATTTCTTCCACCTCTGGTAGATGTGGAGGATAGAAAATGGCAAGGATTGGGTGAGGTAAAAGAATTAGAACTTACCTATGCTGGTTCTCCTGGAAATGGAAACAAAGATAGGCTGGACAATATGATTGATGCTTTATCTATTGTAAAGGATAAATTGAAAAGAAGAGTGCGACTGAAAATTATTGGGTTGTCTCGTGATCAGTTTAAAACGAACTTTGTGTCCTATAACATTCCTGATAATATGAAAGATGATGTTGTTTTTTTAGGAAGAGTACCACATATTGAGGCAGTTAGTAACGTTCAAAAAGCCTGTTTCTCGATTTTTTTTAGAGAGAATAATATCATAAATACCGCTGGATTTCCAACAAAGTTTGTCGAATCAATATCATGTGGTACTCCTGTGATTACTAATAATTCAAGCAATCTAGCAGATTACTTATCAGACAAATCATTTGGTAGGATTATCAACTTAAAAGAGAAATCACAAATGGAGACTGCACTCTCGGAAGTTTTATCTTTGCCTTTTGAGAAAATAAATCAGATGAAACAAGAGTGTTTTCATTCGCGAAAATTTCACTATAAAGATTACATCAGAGAATTTCAGAAACTAATAACTAACTTGCACTAAATTTTAGAGATACGAATTTGAGTTTTTTTTATCGTATAGAGAGGTTTTGTAACAAGGTTTTTATGAAAACCTTCGGAGCAGTTTATGCCATGGTAAATCATGTAGGCTATGCAAAGTGGATTGGAGTTAACATGGGTGAAAAGATTCATATCTACGGAAATCCTAGTAAAATGTTCGGAAGTGAACCATGGTTAATTACATTGGGAAGTAATGTTCATATCACAACCGATGTTTTATTTGTAACACATGATGGAGGGACGTTGCTTTTTAGAGATAAAATCAAAGATTTAGAAATTACGGCCCCTATTGTAGTTTCGGACAACGTTTACATTGGAGTAAGAAGTGTAATCTTACCAGGAGTTACCATCGGTGAAAACTCAATCGTAGCCGCAGGTTCTATTGTAACAAAAGATGTTCCTCCCAATACGATCGTAGGAGGCATTCCAGCAAAAATGATCAAACCAACGCAAGACTACTTTGAACAAATTCAAAAAAACTCATTACACCTTGGTCATTTGAAAGGCAAGTACAAAGATAGAGCTCTGAAAAAGCACTTTAATTATAAAAAGTGATTCTAAACCACAATAGTAGAAAGATTGATGAGTAAAAAACCAATTGTTGCCATGGATTTGTCCACAACAGGAAAAGGAGGTGGGCCTTTTACAAGTACGAGTAGAACCATGCATTCAGGTCTTACAAAAAAGTATGAATTCAAAACGATTTATTATAAAACAGAAATTGGATCGGGAATTAGTATCAAGCGTATCAAGGATTTAGCAGCTCAAATCAAAGAAATAAATCCTGATATTGTTCATTTTACAGGATTACAATTATCAGGATTTCACATGGCATTAGCATGCAAACTAGCAGGTGTGAAAAATACGGTAGTAACGGTTAGAGGGTTTTCAGGAGACGCTATCTATTTTAATAAAATCAAAAAAGCTATCACAACGTACATTTTAGAACCTCTCACGCTTATCCTATCTAAGAGAGTTATAGGGGTGAGTAACTATGTGATTTCTCGTCGGATGGTTCGTTTGTTAGCAAAGAATAAACGCACTGCGATTTACAATTTCCCGCCTAAGTTTGATAATAAGTTTGATAAAGAGATCCCATTTAGAGAAGAATTAGACTTACAACCAAATGATATTTTGGTGGTGACTGTGGCAAGAATTATCAAAGACAAAGGATACCATATCTTTGATGAGGCGATTCTTAAATTCAAAGGACATCAAAATGTTAAGTTTATTATCGTTGGAAATGGTACTTATTTGCCTGAGATGGAAGAAAAATTGGCAGATATGATTCAAAGCAAGCAGGTTTTTCTATTGGGTTACAGAAGCGATATTAGTTACATATTACATTCATGTAATATTTTTGTACTACCTACACTGCACGAAACGTTATCTGTGGCTCTTTTAGAAGCTTCTCAATATGGACTAGCTCTGGTAGCATCTAGAACAGGAGGTGTTCCAGAGATTGTTGAACATAACTATAATGGTAAGTTGGTGCCTACGGGAGACGTGCAAAAGTTGTACGAAGCCATTGTAGAACTTGTAGAAGATAAAGCCAAAACAAATGCTTTTGGAGAAAATGCCAAAAAGAAAGTCCAAACGAAATTCTCTAATAGAGGTATTGAAAACAAATTGGACCAAGTATATCAATCGTTACTAGAAAGGAAATAAGAACGGTGAACCAATTGAATTTAACTTACGAAAACAAAAAACCTTCGGTAGTTCACTATGTCGGATTATTCACGATTTTCTGTCTAGGCTTATTTTCTGTTTTTCCTCCAATTAGGGCATTATCGTTTTTTAATCAGTTATGGGCTTTGTGCATACTGGGGTGGTTTTTTTCTGTTTTTATATCTCAACCCTTATATTTACTATACCCTAGTAGGTATCGTTTTGTAGTATACATCTACATAATATATACCATTTTAATCTCTTATATAGCAGGGAATGGAAGCATAGGCAACCGGTTTTTTGAACTCAGTCAGTTACCCATATTTTACTTGGCATTCGAAAACAACCGAAGGTTGGGTAGAAACGGAGATAACATTAAAATACTAAAATGGATACTTCCCTTTTTGCTTTTTACTTGTTTTCAGACATTGAATGCTTACAGAACAAATCCGTACATATCTAGGTCGTTAAAATCTAGTCAAGACTTAGGAGGTGAGTATATGATTCAAGGGATAGGTGGTTATGAATTTATATACTTTCTCATCTTTGCTGTATGCATCCTTTTATATTCGTTTAAGTCTTTTCTACCTCAAAGAAGACGAAAATTAGCCTATGCTTTCTATGTTGTTATCCTGATAGCATTTAGTGCGAATATCTTTCTTTCCAATTTCTCTACAGCACTCTTTTTATTAGTCTTGGTTTTTAGCTTGCGACTCTTTGGTAAAAAAGTAAACGTATTCAAATTGATTTTGATGTTGTTTTTTAGCTTATTTCTTTACTTAATCATTGAAGATGTTGTAATTTTTATAATAGATTTATATTTGTCAAACTTTGAAGGCTCTATCAATGCGAGTAGACTTTTGGAAATCAAAGGCTTTTTGGGAGATCAAGCAACAGGAGTGTCCATAGATGCGAGATTTAGTGCATTTATGGAAAGTATAAACACCTTTTTCAAAAACCCCATTTTTGGGATTATCATTGCTCCTTTATCCATGAATTCCTTCGGAGAAGTAACAGGATTCGGTCAACATTCACAAATTTTAGATACT
>CAZTFN010000097.1:0-12359 GCA_964612905.1 uncultured Flavobacterium sp.
TAGGAATGAAGAGCGACTATATTAAGCCTGTCTCTGATTTGAAGTATTCTCCCAAAGTAACCAATGACTATTCGGACGAGTTGTTTACAGTGAAGTTCCGATATAAAAAACCATCGGAAGATACATCGATAGAGATTGTGCACGTGACAAAGGATGAAGTTCAAGAAGCTTCAGCAGATATGAAGTTTGCCTCCGCGGTTGCTCTATTCGGAATGCAATTGAGACAATCGAAGTTTCACAACGATTCAAAGATTAAAAATGTACTTGCTTTAGCAAGAAATGGAAAAGGAAATGATGATGAAGGATATCGATCTGAGTTTATACGACTGGTGAAATCGTATCGATAAAAAAAAGCGCCTAAGGCGCTTTTTTTATTTTATGATACTTCCATAGAGTGGTAGACGTTCTGGACGTCATCGTCTTCTTCTAATCTTTCTAATAGCTTTTCAACCGCTGCTTGTTCTTCTTCACCTAATTTGGTCGTAGAAGTTGGAATGCGTTCAAATCCAGAAGAAATAATTTCTACATTGTTCTCTTCAAAGAAAGATTGAATCGCACCAAATTGCTCAAAAGGAGCATAGATAATAACTCCCTCTTCATCAATAAAAACCTCTTCCACATCAAAATCAATGAGCTCCAATTCCAACTCTTCCATGTCAATGGAAATGTCTTCTTTCTTCACCGTGAAGTTGCAGGTATGATCAAACATAAAAACAACAGATCCTGAAGTTCCTAAGTTTCCATCACACTTGTTAAAAGCTGCTCTCACATTGGCAACGGTTCTGTTGTTATTGTTGGTAGCAGTTTCTACCACAATGGCAATTCCATGTGGCGCATAACCTTCAAACAAAACCTCTTTATAATTTGCAGTATCCTTATCAGATGCTTTTTTAATGGCTCGTTCTACATTGTCTTTAGGCATGTTGACTGCCTTGGCATTTTGAATCACAGCTCTAAGTCGAGAGTTGGTCTCTGGATTCGGACCGCCCTCTTTCACAGCCATCACGATGTCTTTTCCTATTCTGGTGAATGTCTTGGCCATTGCAGACCAACGTTTCATCTTACGTGCTTTTCGAAATTCGAATGCTCTTCCCATCTATTATTTGTTTAATCTATGCTTAAAAATGCGAAGAGCAAATGTAAAAAAATGTCTACCCTTTTACAATTTTAATTCTATCAACTCCATTGGATTTCATTCAGAAACTGTACTTTTGACGATCAAAAAAATTGAAATATTATGAAAACCTTTAAAATTATCACGATCTAACCCACGGCGTCCAAAGTTGAATTGAACATTCAATACCAAAGAAAGAGTGAATTTGTATTAATTAAAAACATAAAAAAATGAGTAAAATATATTTTACCTCAGACCACCACTTTGGACATAAAAACATTATCAAATTTTCTAAACGTCCTTTTAAGGATGTTCATGAAATGGATGAAGTAATGATCCAAAAATGGAATGAGAAAGTAAACCCTGAAGACGAAGTGTATTACCTAGGCGATCTTGGACTTTGTTCTCCAGGTAAATTAAGAAAGATTTTGACGAGGCTCAATGGAAAGATTTATCTGATCAACGGAAATCACGAAAAATCGGCCCAAGCCTGTCATGAAAGATTTGAATGGATCAAAGATTATCATGAATTGATCGTAAAAGACGATGAATTTGAACGCGGAGAACAGTTGATTGTTCTTTGTCATTATGCAATGCGAGTATGGAATGCTTCTCACTGGGGAGCTTACCATTTGTATGGGCATACGCATGGAGAATTACCAGACGATCCAAATGCAAGATCATTTGACATTGGAGTAGACTGTCATGATTTCTATCCATTATCTTATGAGGAGGTGAAAGCTATTATGAAAACAAAAAGTTGGACACCACCTTATGAGAAAAGAAGTTTATAAATAAATTAGCTTTATAAATAGGAAGCGTTTGAATGTAGATTCAAACGCTTTTTTTATGAAATAAATCCGACTTCAGTCAGCAATGGTTACACTTGAATCACCCCCAAATTAAACTTCTTTTCAATGGGTGAATGATTAGCTGCTTCAATTCCCATAGAAATCCAAGTTCTTGTTTCCAAAGGATTGATCACAGCATCTGTCCAGATCCTTGCTGCTGCATAATATGGAGAGATTTGTTTGTCATATCTCGACTTAATCTTATTGAACAATTCTGCCTCTTTTTCTTTGGTAATGTCTTCACCCTTTTTCTTAAGAGCAGCAGTTTCAATCTGTAACAATACTTTCGCCGCAGAGTTTCCGCTCATTACAGCAAGATTTGCACTCGGCCAGGCAACAATCAATCTTGGATCGTAAGCCTTTCCGCACATCGCATAGTTACCAGCTCCATATGAGTTTCCGATCACTACAGTGAATTTCGGAACTACAGAGTTACTCACGGCGTTCACCATCTTGGCTCCGTCCTTAATGATTCCACCATGTTCTGATTTTGATCCCACCATGAAGCCAGTAACGTCTTGCAAGAAGACCAATGGAATTTTCTTTTGATTACAATTGGCAATGAAGCGAGTTGCTTTGTCTGCAGAATCTGAATAGATCACGCCTCCAAATTGCATCTCACCTTTGGCATTTTTTACCATTTGACGTTGGTTTGCTACAATTCCCACGGCCCAACCATCAATTCGTGCATAAGCTGTGATTAAACTTTTACCGTAACCTTCTTTGTACTCATCAAACTCAGAGTTGTCTACCAATCGTTTGATGATTTCCTTCATATCATATTGCTCATGACGGGCTTTTGGTAGAATACCAAAAATATCATCTTCATTTTCTCTGGGTTTTTCAGCTTTGATTCGGTTGTATCCAGCCTTTTCATAATCACCAATTTTTCCAACAATATTCTTGATGGTGTCCAAAGCATCTTTATCATCCTTGGCTTTGTAATCGGTAACACCTGAAATTTCACAATGCGTCGTTGCACCACCCAAAGTTTCATTGTCAATATTTTCTCCAATCGCAGCCTTTACCAAGTAGCTACCTGCTAAAAAGATGCTTCCCGTTTTATCAACAATCAAAGCTTCATCACTCATAATCGGAAGGTAAGCTCCACCAGCAACACAACTTCCCATCACGGCAGAGATTTGAGTGATTCCCATACTACTCATGATCGCATTGTTACGGAAGATACGACCGAAGTGTTCTTTATCCGGAAAGATCTCGTCTTGCATGGGTAGATATACACCTGCACTATCTACTAGATATATAATAGGAAGTCTATTTTCAATGGCAATTTCTTGGGCTCTTAAGTTCTTTTTTCCTGTAATGGGAAACCAAGCACCTGCTTTTACCGTGGCATCATTGGCAACCACAATGCATTGCTTTTTTTGGATGTATCCAATTTTGATGACAACCCCACCGGATGGACAACCTCCATGTTCTTTGTACATTTCATCCCCAGCAAAAGCTCCAATCTCAATACTTTCAGAGTTCTTATCTAGCAGATAATCAATACGCTCTCTCGCCGTCATCTTTCCTTTTTCATGATGTTTGTCGATGCGCTTTTGTCCGCCACCCAATTTTAATTTGGCAAGTCGATTGCGTAAATCTGAAGCTAAAAGTCGGTTGTGATCTTCGTTTTTGTTGAAGTTAAGGTCCATACGGTTTGTCTGTTTGTGCAAACAAAATTACGAAAATTTTCAGTCAGAGTAGGAGCTGACTTTCTTAGAGTTTTCTAAAATTTAAAATAATATTCCATAGAAATAGTTTCCTTGGAAAATAAAATTATTTTTCCTAACTTTGTTGAGTCAAAAACAAATAAAACAATCAAAATGAAAAAAATATTAGCATTTGGAGGTAGTACAAGTTCTACTTCAATAAACAAGCAATTGGCGACCTACGCGTCAACTTTGGTAGACAATGCAGATACTGAAGTAATCGACTTTAGAGATTACGACGCACCCATATACAGCACTGATGAAGAAGGAAAAGGATTTCCAGAAAGCATGACTGGATTGAGCGAACATATGAAAGACTTCGATGGTTACATTGTGTCCTTGGCAGAGCACAATGGATCCTATGCTGCAGCATTCAAAAGTATTTTGGATTGGTTATCGAGAATCAATAGAAGTATCTTTAATGATAAACCAGTTTTATTAATGTCGGCTTCACCAGGAGGAAGGGGAGGAGCTTCCGTTTTGGCAAATGCAGGGGGTTATTTCCCACATGCGGGAGCGAGTGATGTGATTACTTTTTCTTTCCCAAGTTTTTTTCAGAACTTTAATGAAGGCAAAATCTCCAACGAAGAACTGAACAATCAGTTATTAGAGAAAGTCAATGAATTCAAAAACAAACTGTAAATAATAAAGTTATGTCAGACGAAAAGAAAATAGTAAAGGAATACACAAACGGAGAAGTCACTGTGGTTTGGCAGCCGCATATGTGCACACATTCAAAGAACTGTTGGAAGGGACTACTACCTGTGTTTGATCCTAGAAGAAAGCCTTGGGTAGATATGAATGGAGCATCTTCAGAAGCTATAGTTGCTCAAGTGAATAAATGTCCTTCAGGAGCATTGTCTATGAAAGGGTAGTTATGGAAATCAAACATCAAGAAAATCAACAAAAAGGGAAATTCTATTATGAAGTAGAGGGGAGTCAGTTGGCTGAAATGACCTATACTTATGCGGGAAATGATCGAATCATCATTGATCATACCGAGGTAGATGATTCATTACGTGGCCAGGGAGTAGGTTATAAATTGGTAGAGGCATCGGTACAATTTGCAAGAGAGAATAATATTTCCATTTTACCATTATGTCCTTTCGCGAATGCAGTTTTCAGAAAGAAAAAGGAGTATTCCGACGTTTTGAGCTAATAGTTTCTATAGAAATAGTTTCCTTGGAAAATAAAAGTATTTGTTGTAACTTTGTACGCTGAAAGGAGGAAAGAAATGAAGATTACTTTGTACGGAAAACAAGGACACGCTCATACCGTTGCTTTCAAGAATTTTTTAAGAACATCTGATGTAGATTTTGAATATGTAGATGTTTTGAAAAGTGAAGAAGCCAGAGCACATACCAAAGAATTGTATGAAGGTGTACTAAAGTTTCCAACGCTGTTTGTTGACGATGAAGTGTACTTAACGCCTACTTCAGATGAGTTTAACAACATTATGAAGGATTTGAAACTAAGAGGTTAAATGGGAGACATAGCAAAAGATATCAATTCGAAGTTTAAGAATGCCAAGATCAAGGCACTGATCAATATTAAGTATACTGCTAATTGGATCAATAGTCATGAGAATGAATTCTTTAGACCCTATGGAATCTCACCTCAGCAGTTCAATATCCTGCGAATATTAAGAGGAGCTGGTGAACCGATAAAGGTTCAATTAATTAAGGACAGAATGATTGAAAGAGCTCCAAACGCAACTCGATTGATGGACAAACTTTGTGACAAAGATTTGATTGAACGAGTGCGATGCGAACACGATCGAAGAGTGGTATTTATCAGCATTACCAAAGAAGGTTTGAAATTGTTAGAAACCATCGATAGTCATAATGATAAACTCAATTTTCTTCAGAACTTAACAGAGGAAGAAGCGGCGCTCTTGAGCGATCTTTTGGATAAATTGAGATAAAAAATTTTAATAAAATATTTTCCATGGAAAATAAAGTAAATACAATTAACAAAGTAGGAAGAAGTGACTATGTCATGATGGGGCCAATTCGTTTGCGCCAGCCACTTCCTGCAAAAGGAGTGGAAGAAGTAGATCCATTTATTTTATTGCATCACTACGGTCCTTTTGAAATTAGTCCAGAAAAAAATCCGATGGATTTAGGACCACACCCACATAGAGGATTTGAACCTGTAACCTTTTTGATTCAAGGAGAACAGTTGCACAGAGACTCTTTAGGGAATGAAAGTGTCGTAAAAGCTGGAGATGTACAATGGACAACTTCAGGAAGAGGAATCATACATGCTGAGGGCCCTCACAAAGAATTTGTAGAACGAGGTGGAACCTTGGAAGGAATTCAATTGTGGATCAATTTGCCAGCAGCCAAAAAGATGATGCAACCCAATTATCAGCATGTCAAGAAAGACGACTTTAAAGTGGCGATTTCAGATGATGGGAAAGTAACTACAAGAGTCATTGCTGGTTCTTTACATGGACAACAAGGTAGGATTCAAACGCAGACATCTTTGGATGCATACATGATCGATCTTAAAGAAGGTGGGACTACAACCTTTCCCTTGAAAGAGGATCACCAAGCCATGATCTATCTCATTCATGGAGATGTAGATGTGAATGATTCGGAGAACTTAAAAGTCAATGAAAATCAAATGATCACCTTCCATGAAGGAGCAAAAGAATTCGATATTACAGCGAATGCCGATAGTAAAATCCTCTTTTTATCGGGAGAACCTATTCGAGAGAAGATCATGAGTTATGGTCCCTATGTGATGAATACACAGACAGAAATATTGGAGGCTATGAGAGATTTTCAAATGGGAAAAATGGGCTTCTTGGCACCAAATTAAAAGCAACATTAAAAAATGAAATTATGAAGACAGTAAAACACACAGCAGATTCAAGAGGGAAAGCAGACCACGGTTGGCTAAAGAGTCATCACTCATTTAGCTTTGCAGGATATTTCAATCCAGAGCGAATGAACTTTGGGGCATTGAGAGTGCTGAATGACGATATTGTAAAACCCAAAATGGGATTTGGAACACATCCACACCAGAATATGGAGATCATTTCCATTCCATTGAAAGGAGCCTTATCGCATAAAGATAGTATGGAGAATAAGCGTTCGATTGAAGTAGGAGAAGTACAAGTGATGTCGGCAGGAACTGGATTGACACACTCAGAATTCAATGACAGTAAAACCGACGAGGTCAACTTTTTACAATTATGGATCATTCCAGAATCTCAAGGAGTAGAGCCTAATTACGAGCAAAAAGAGTTTGATCTTACTGAACGTGAAAATAAATTTCAAACGGTGGTTTCACCACAAGATAAGTTGGTAGCTGGGTCTTTAGGGATCCATCAGCAAGGGTATTTACACCTTGGGAATTTTACAGAAAATTCTGAAACTTCACATTCCATCGAGGCAGGAAAAGGAACCTATATCTTTTTGATTGATGGTGCTATTGAAGTGAATGGAGAGAAATTGAACAAAAGAGATGCATTGGGTATTTGGGATACGAATACCATTGAGATCAAAGCACTTAAGGACAGTGAAATATTATTGATTGATGTCCCAATGAACTAGACTCTTTACAAGTTTATATTTCAAAATTAAAAGGCCTTAAGACGAAAGTTTTAAGGTCTTATTTTTTGTGATAATAGAAAGTCCAACGTTAAAAAATGAGGAATATGGAATCGTAACTATTATATTTAGTTCATCATTAAAGTGTTTTGGAAAGAAGAATAAGATATTGGCGATTCATCATATATACTCTTACTGGAATTTTATCTGTAGGGTGTAATAGTGCTCATGATACTAGAGTTAACGCAAGCAAAGAAATTTCTGAATTACATAAAGCGGCTAAGAAAAATATCAGTGATTCTTCGTGGATTTATTTGAAACAGGCTGAGAAGTTAATTGCTCAAATGAACCCTTCTTCTGATTCTTTAGAAATCGAGAATCTCTACACCAAAGGATATTATTTTATGAAAACCAAGCAGAATGATTCTGCTTCTACGTATTATCATGCAGCCGTAAACCGTATTGATAGCGCTAACTTTTCATTAAAGTATTATCCATACTTTAGAAATAGTTGGAACACCGATTATAAGTTAGAACGATACTCCAACAGCTCTACTACCGCCTTTAAATATATTGACTTAATAGAAAAAAGCGGAAACGGTTCCTATAAACTCGAATATGCATATTTCTTATTAGCACAGATTCAGCAAGAATTAAAAAATGATGAAAAAGAACGCTTCTATTATCAGGAAGCACTGAACAAGGCAAAAAAGTCAAAGAACGACTATATGATTAGAGTGATTAGTCTTTCCTTGTTGAGAAAGATTCATCGAAAAAAACCAGAAAACGCCTTTCAATATCTAGATAGTCTATTACAAGAAGACAATACCGATCAGATAAATAGGGGACTTCAATACATCTATGGAGTTCTTAAGTTTTATGATGAGAACTATTTAGAAGCCATCAATCACTATCAAAACGAACTTTATTTCATAAAGAAAGATACTGCTTCGAATTACTTCGATTATGATATGACCTATGGATATGGGAATATCGCACAGGCCTATATTGAGTTGAAGAACTACAAGCAAGCGCAAATATATTTGGATTCTGCCGTTCAATATTTAAATCAGAATTCAGGATCGGGCGAGTTTAAATTTATAGGTGAACAACAGCTGGCATTGGAATATGGGAAGGGGAGTAATTTGAGTGAATTAACATCCTTTTTCGAAAGGATCGTCGATATTCAAAGTCGATCCTATCAGGAAAAAATGAATGAAGAGTTGCAATCGCTCCAATTTTCCAATGAAAAACAAAAGATATTGGAACGAGAAAAGCAACAGACTGAAATAGACAATATCAAATTGAAGTTTGGAGGACTATTAGCATTTATTATGACCATTCTCATAGCGGTTTTTGCCTATATTCTATACAAGCGGAAACAATTTCAATTTAAACAAGAAAGCTTGCAAATGCAACAACGACTTTTACGATCTCAAATGAACCCTCATTTTACATCAAATACACTCTACGCCATTCAAAATGAAGTGAAAAAAGATTCAAAAAGCTCGATCAACTACTTGACCAAGTTTTCTCGTTTGCTCCGATTGGTGCTAGAAAATTCGATGGAAGATTATGTTTCTCTAGACAAAGAGATAGAATCGTTAAAGAAATATATGGATCTTCAACTGTTGAGGTTTCCTGAGAAGTTTATGTATACATTCGATATGGGGAACTTGGACATTGACCTGATAACCATCCCACCCATGTTGATCCAACCTTTTGTTGAGAATAGCATTGAGCACGGTTTTTCAGAACTTGAAAAACATGGAGAAATTAAAATATCAATCACACGACAAAATAAATTCTTGCGCTGTATTATTGAAGACAATGGCAAAGGAATCGACAATTTGAATTCAGACCGTAACGCATCAACCTCTATTCAACTGATTTCTGATTTCCTATTCAAAATGACAAAAATGAAACTTTCAATACAGAATAGAAAAGAGAAAGACCTAAATACAACAGGGACTAGTATAGATTTTTTAATACCCTATAAAACCATATGATCCGTGCTATTATCATAGACGATGAACATCATGTTCGTGAGGACATTCGCTCTTTATTAGGAACTTATTTTGAAGATGCTGTTCATATCATCGCTGAAGCGAGTTCAGTAAAAGAAGGCATACAAAGGATTCTCACCTTGAACCCTCAATTGATTTTTTTAGACATCGATTTAGGGGATGGTACCGGATTTGAATTGCTCAGTCAGCTGCCCAATAAAAATTTCGAACTAATTTTCATAACGGGTTTTGATCAGCATGCAATTCAAGCTTTGCGAGTGGGCGCACTGGACTATATTCTGAAACCTATTAGCGAAGATGAATTCATTGTTGCTGTGAAAAAGGCCATCATCAACCAAAAGAAAGAGAGTTCTTTGGACAAACTCATTGAAGTCTCTAACGATTATTTCAATAGAACAACCAAGAAAAGAATTGTTCTCAGAGATATGGAAACTATTCATGCCGTTTATGAAGATGACATTATATACTGCAAAGCAGATGGCGGGTATACCATCTTTCATACAAGACAAAATGAGAAAATTGTGATATCGAAATCCTTAAAGAAAGTGCAAGAACTTTTATCCGAAGCTATTTTTGTTCGATGTCATCAATCCTATATCATCAATAAGAAGTATGTTTTTAAATATGATAAAAAGGGATTTCTACTATTAGAGCACAATATAAAAGTGCCTGTTTCTGTGCGACGGAAAGATCATACCTTGAAAAAAGTGTTTCAATAACGAATATAATTGGATCGCTTACACTTGTAAAAATAGTGAGAACGCTTATAGGTTCTCTATTGACTTTAGCCGAATTACAAACGTACTTTGAAGAAAAAATTTATGGATTTAAAACATATACTAATATTTGGGCTGGCACTGTTGCTTTTCTCTTGTGAATCCAATGACGTTGAGTTCAATGAAACCCAAGAATTTCAGCAGAAGGAGGTAGTCACCAATGCTTCTAGAACTAATACAATCACACATACCGAACGCTTAGAACGAAGAATGGAGTGGTTGTCATTCTTGATCGCACATGCAATATTTAATGACTCAGATGCAGAAAGTGAGTTTGTCGCAGCGTTTTACTCAACGGGTAATATGACCAATGTGATTCCGCTTGAAAGTTTGCTCGGAGAAGGTCAGGAGAATTCTGCGTTTAGAAATGCGTTCGAAATGAGTTATAATGAATATCGTTATACACCATTATGTTTCTGTCCGGGAGGAAGCCTGCATCCAGATTGTACGATAGATTGTTCAGGCTCTACCTGCGAGGGCTTTTGTAAGTATCTAGAAATAATATTAGAGGAAAATTGTTTTGAGATTTACCTTCCAAACCAATATATGATGCCTGCTAGCGATCACTATGTTAGATCAACAGCACATCCTGTGAATACAGATGATTTCAACGACTGTTACGTTCGTGGCCATCGAGATGTATCACTGGTAGAAGTAAACAGCGGAAACTTTAAAGATTTCACCAACTTAATTGTAGTAAGACCTTACAGAGATTCAGTAGATCATTGTTCTTATGAACTCATCGATGTAGAAGACTTTACACTATTTCTCAGCAATTAACGGTCAATAGTATAGAACACCGCTTTAAATTCTATAATCATTTGATGTAAGAAGTTCATGGCAATTGAACTTCTCATGACAGACCTTGAGTGCCGCAAGGTTAGAATTCTAGTACCCATAATAAACGAAAGAATAGAATACAAGCAGACATAAACTGTGACGGTCTTTAAAATGTTCGCAGATACTTAAATATTTATACTTATGAAAAATTTATTAAAATTAGCAGGGACTCAAAAATTGAGTAAAGATGAATTACAAAAAGTGAATGGTGGATATGACACGCCTTGTGGTGGAACTCCTTTTATACCCCAACCACACATACAAAATGAGCTTAAATGTCAGCACTATGGCTATGATTGGCATATAGGTGCATGCTATGCCTGCTTATAATTTTCAAGAAAAGAAAAAGTAGCGGGAATACAGTAAAATTGTATTCAAAAGAGACCTTAGAACGAAAGTTTTAAGGTCTTCTTTTTGTGTTGAAAAATTGACTATCTTGCAATATGCTATGCATGCATAGTAAATTCACATAGCAAACTGACTGAATACATATCAACGAATACACTGATTGGAATGAAATACCCACACATTTTTGAGCCTTTAGATTTAGGTTTTACCACCATTAAGAATAGAATATTAATGGGTTCTATGCACACTGGATTGGAAGAAGAAAAAAATGGAATCGATAAGATTGCAGCCTACTATGCAGAAAGAGCCAAAGGAGGTGTAGGTTTAATTGTTACAGGTGGAATAGCGCCTAACATTCAAGGCTGGACTGGTCCATTTTCAGCGCGAATGTCTTCTAAGAAGCACGCAAGACATCATCAAAAGATTACCAAGGCAGTACATGCTGAAGGCGGGAAAATCTGTATGCAGATATTACACGCAGGTAGATATGGATATCACCCTTTCAATGTGGGGCCGTCAAAAATAAAAGCACCGATTACGCCTTTCAAACCTTTTAAATTAACCAAATCAGGAATCAAGAGAACCATTCGAGATTTTGTGAACTGTGCAAAACTTTCCAAAGTTGCAGGTTACGATGGTGTTGAAATCATGGGTTCTGAAGGGTATTTGATCAATCAGTTTATCGTAGAACATACGAACAAACGAAAAGACGAATGGGGTGGTTCCTATAAGAATAGAATGAAATTACCGATTGCTTTGGTGAAATCCATTCGAGAAGCAGTAGGGGAAGATTTTATCATTATCTATCGCCTTTCTATGTTGGACTTGATTGAAAAAGGAAGTACTTGGGAAGAAGTGGTGGAACTCGGAAAGGAAATTGAAAAATCGGGTGCGACCATCATTAATACTGGAATTGGTTGGCATGAAGCCAGAATTCCAACAATCGCAACTTCAGTACCGAGAGCTGCATTTACTTGGGTAACCAAAAAGATGAAAGAAGAAATTTCAATTCCTTTGGTGACCTCCAATCGAATTAACATGCCGAAAGTAGCGGAAGAAGTTTTGGCAAGAGGTGATGCATATATGATTTCTATCGCGAGACTCTGTTTATGAGATCCTGAATGAGTA
>CAZTFN010000098.1:0-12278 GCA_964612905.1 uncultured Flavobacterium sp.
TTTCTTTTTAAACTTAAAAGCCTTGTATTTTTTACAAGGCTTTTTTTATGCCTTATAATCACAAATATTATGGAATTTAGGCGGGAGAGTCCTGACGGTAAACGTCAGGATCGTGACAAGCTAAAAAGCGTAGCTTTTGCTTCGTCATCGATAGGTCGCTGCCTTTCTTTTTAAAAGTCCTTCACAATTAAGTGAAGGACTTTTTTTATGGATAATATTGAAGTTTCCACTTATAGTGAAAGCTTCAATATGCCAAAATGGGGAAGGTGAATTTCAGAATCTAACACTTCCTAAATGTTAGAACTGCAATAAACAGAAAGAATAGATGCAAACGTCGTCATCAATTAGAATCGTAAGGAGAGGGAAAAATCGCTGTTTACTCGCTTAGAAAAAGACTTCTCGTTAAGGCACAATGTGAAGTAAGTAACCTTTCTTTAATTTGCTTGTTCGAGTCTTAGGATTCAAAAACTTTGCATTCAACTTGGTTACTCGGAAGTGATCCACTGTATGTTGTTCTTTAGTGATGATACCAGCTGCTCTTAATTCTTCAATAGAGGCTTCTTTATCTGTATACAACCAAATATCCTTCTCTAGCTTTTTTAATTCATCCGTCGTGATGCTTGGGGAATTTCTTTGTGTATAGAAGTCAAGCGTCCATGAGTAGTTTTTATTATGAACGTAAATGTCTTCTTTGGAAATATTGTTTTCTTCAATTAACTCCGACATAGGAATACCCGCTTGATAGGTTAGAAGTTCAGGATAGAAATAAGAATTCAACCCGAAGTTGGCGAAAATCATTAAGGCAATGGAAATATTCAAAAGCTTGTGATAGGAGTCTTCTCTTTTGAAGATTCTATATCCAAGTAAAGAAAGAAGTAATACTGCACCAATAATCGTATATACTTTTGGAAATTCAAACGTAAAGAATAGTAAATAGCCAACCAGAAGCACGCTTACACAACAGACAAAGTATTGTGTATAGAGTAAAACATTCAATGTTTTAAACTTTGAGTTTTGGTTCAATGAATTCAAAAATCCTATGACAAAAACAGAAAATAGCGGAATGAAAGGATTCAGATAATGCGGTAGCTTGAACTGAGAAGTGCTCAAGATCAAAATTGTCGCCATGGCACCAGCAAAAGTCAATACTTCTAAGTTCGGTTGAATTTTAAATCTCGATTTAATCAAATCTTTCACTCTGCTAAACAATCCAACATAAAAAATCAATCCCCAAGGCAAAAAGACCCAAAGCAATGTGTGAAAGAAGAATGAATAATCAGGGTTACTTTTGACTAAGTTATTTGCATTGAGACGATCGAAATTTTGATCCCACAAAATGAATTGTACTCCTTCTTCACCAAATTGGGAATGATAGGCAAATAAGACAGGCAATATGGTCACAACAAGAGCAACAAGCCCAATAAATATTTTATAGGTCAATAATACCTTTAGGTTGCGAGTATACAACAGGTGAAACAGAAGTGTCACACAGATGATGAACACACCAAACAATCCTTTTGTAGAAAAGGCAATTCCCATACCTACAGCTCCTAAAATTATAGGTAGAACCTTTTTCGTCTTTGTGAATAGGAACAATTGCCAAATAGAAAAGATAGTAGCTCCAGTTAATACGGCATCAGTTCTTACATCATGATTTGCTAATATAATGGACTGTGAGGTTAAGAAGACCAAAGCTCCAAAATGAGCTAGCTTTTTATCGTACAACTCTTTCGTTAAATGATAACATGAAATCGCACCCAAAGCCGTAAATAGTAGTGCAGGGATTCTATACGCCCAAGTATGAACTCCAAAGATTTTAAAGGATATAGCAGACAACCAAAAATGCATGTGTGGCTTATCCAAATAAGCTTCATTCCCGCGCATGATGGTAAAGAAGTCATTCTCCAAATACATTCTCATGGCCATGGTGGCATGCTGTGCTGAATCGTTTTCCATTACTGGAAGAAACATTCCGAATGCATAAACAATAATGATCAATAGGTAAAATAGGTTTGTTAAGTTTTTGTCTATTGAGATCATTCTGAAACAAGTTTGAGTTCAATTTTTCTAATTAGGAAGAAAACTCCCAATAAAGATACAATGGCTGTGATAATATTAAAAGTCAATCCAATAGAAGTTGCCATGGCTGAATCTGTTCCAAGATAGATTGCTGCTTGTAAGAAAACAAATTCACGAGCGCCAAATCCAGAGAATGATACCACTGATAACACTGATGAAATCAGAAATACAAGGAAATAGCTTAATGCATTGGATTCAATTCCTATGGCAAGCAGAATGCAATAAATACACAAAATCTGTAATAGCTGAATCCCTACAGAAAATAAGAAACTTCGGATATAGATACCATCTAATTCTTTGATGAAAATTTTCAGTATCAACTTGGAAATAACGTAAACAAGAGCCGCTCCAAGGATACCTAAAACCAAAAACCAAATTTCCTCAAAAAAAAGATATCCAGCGAGAATGCTCGCAATAAAGAAGATGGCAACCAATCCTATCAATCGATCGATTAATACATTTTGAGTGACTGTTTTTAACTTCCAACCGAATCTTTTATTTAGTAAATATACTTTGTAAGCATCTCCTCCGATTCCACCAGGAATAAAGAAGTTATAGAACATTCCAATAAAATACAGTTTTAAGTTGCTACTCTGCGACAATGGAAAATTCGATCGATGAAAAATATAGTTAAGACGGTAAGAGGATAGTAACTGAGATCCAATAAAAAATAGTGAACCTATAAAAAGATAAATAGGATTAGATGCTTTGTAGGTTGTTTTTAAATCTTCAAAATTAATTTTCTGATAAACAAAATACAATAAGGCAACACTAATGACTAGCTTCAGCAGTACTTTTAGGTTCTTTTTGCTCACTAGCAGTAACTATTTTTCGAATGTTATAAGGACGCTTTTCTTGAGATTCGTAGTACGTTCTCATCAAAAGATCTGCAATGATTCCAACTGAGAAGAACTGAATTCCAATGATGAGTAAGACAACTCCCAATAATAATAAAGGTCTTCCCCAAATATCATTTCCAAGGATTTTCTCTACGAGCATGTACAAGCTGATAATCATACCAATCGCTAAGAAGAAAAGTCCGAAGTTTCCAAACAAGTGAATAGGGCGCTGCAAATACTTTCGTTGGAAAATGATTAAGATAATATCATTGATTACTTTGATGGTTCTTCCCAAGCCATATTTTGATTTACCAAATTGTCTAGGGTGATGTTTTACAGGAACCTGTGCAATCCTTGCTCCGTTTAAATATGCTAGCAAATTGATGAATCGGTGCATTTCTCCATACAAGTTCAATCCCTTTGCTGTATCTCTTGTAAAGACTTTCAGTGCACAACCTTGATCTTTTAAATCTAATTTTGTTGCCTTTCGAATCAGAAAGTTCGCAATTTTAGAAGGTAAGGTTCTAACGATATTGTCTTTTCGTTTTGCTCTGATTCCAGTCACCACATCCCAATCCTCACGTTTTGCTTTTTCTAGCATCGCAGGAATGTCGGAAGGATCATTTTGTAAGTCTCCATCCAAAGTGATAATATAATCTCCTTTGGCAATGTCGAAACCAGCAGCAATCGCCAAACTCTGACCATAATTTTTTCTCAATTCCACCAAAACCACGTGTGGTAATTCTAACTTGGTGACATTATATCGAGTATTGTCGGTAGAAAAGTCATCAACAAGAATGATCTCATAATCATATCCTGGCAAACTGTTGTCAATTGCATTGATTAAACGCTCAACATTTTCTTCTTCATTATACACTGGGATAACGATAGAGAGAAAACCGTAGTCTTTGGGTGAGAAACTCATGAATACCTTTTAGGTCTATTTTGGGGCTAAATTTACAATATTAAAAATAAAAAAGAACCACGCTGAAGCGTGGTTCTTTTTTAAAGATATATTTTCTGATTAATCTCTTAGAACACCTCTAGAGATCACGATTTTCTGAATTTCAGAAGTACCTTCATAGATTTGGGTGATCTTCGCATCTCGCATCAATCGCTCTACGTGATATTCTTTCACGAATCCATTTCCTCCATGAATCTGAACGGCTTCAACTGTTTGTTCCATGGCCACTTTAGAAGCATAAAGCTTGGCCATTGCACTAGACATGTCGTAGTTGTTCCCTTGATCTTTGTCATAAGCTGCTTTCATTACTAACAACCTAGCGGCTTCAACTTCAGTAGCCATATCAGCTAGTTTGAAAGCAATCGCTTGGTGGTTACAGATCTCGGTACCAAATGCTTTTCTTTCTTTTGAATATTTCAACGCCAATTCATAAGCTCCTGAGGCAATCCCTAGTGCTTGTGAAGCAATTCCAATTCTTCCTCCAGACAATGTCTTCATGGCAAACTTAAATCCGAATCCGTCTTCACCAATTCTATTTTCTTTAGGAACTTTTACATCATTGAACTGAAGTGTATGCGTATCACTTCCACGAATCCCTAACTTGTCTTCTTTTGGCCCGATGTCAAAACCAGGCATTCCTTTTTCTACGATAAATGCGTTGATTCCTCTGTGACCTTTTTCACGATCTGTTTGAGCGATTACTAAATATACATCAGAACGACCTCCGTTCGTGATCCAGTTTTTTGTTCCATTCAGAACATAGTGATCACCCATATCAATGGCAGTAGTTCTCTGAGAAGTAGCGTCACTTCCAGCCTCTGGCTCACTCAAACAAAAAGCTCCCACATATTCTCCAGTAGCTAATTTGGTTAAGTATTTTTCTTTTTGGGCTTCAGAGCCGTAAGCTTGTAATCCATAACATACCAATGAATTGTTTACGGAAACAATTACAGAAGCAGAAGCATCCACTTTGGATAATTCTTCCATAATCAATACATAAGAAATGGTATCCATTCCACTTCCTCCGTATTTTGGATCTACCATGATTCCCATAAATCCAAGGTCTCCCATCTTTTTTACGAGCTCATCAGGAAAAACTTGTTTTTCATCTCTTTCAATAACTCCTGGCAGTAATTCAGTCTGTGCAAAATCACGTGCCGCTTCTCTAATCATCAAGTGCTCTTCTGTAAGGCTAAAATCCATTTTTTGTAATGTATTATTAAATTCGTAAAAAAAGTCCTCAAAGATACTTTTTTACTAGCATATTTTCAACAGACATTTCATATTTTTACGGATATGCACAGCAATGAAACATATGCAATTGGGTTAATGTCAGGAACTTCTCTTGATGGGTTAGATCTTGTGTATGTGAAATTTACTTATGGGGATTCATATCAATTTGAAATAAGATCTCAGGAAACCATCAAATATTCGAATGAATGGCGAGACAAATTGAAGCATGGGATTCATTTAGACGATGAAAATTTAGAAGTTATAGATGGTGAGTACGGAGCTTATTTAGCAGTCCAAGTCAATGACTTCATTCGAAAGAACAACATTCAAAAAGTTGATTTTATCGCTTCACATGGACACACCATTTTCCATCAACCAGATCTAGGAATCACCAAGCAAATTGGTAACGGTCAAAATTTAGCGGATATCACTGGACAAAAGGTGATTTGCGATTTTAGAACTCAAGATGTTCAATACGGAGGGCAAGGAGCACCTTTAGTTCCCATAGGAGATCGACTCTTATTTGCTGATTTTGATGCTTGTGTAAATCTAGGAGGATTTGCCAATATTTCTTTCGAAAAAGAAAATCAGCGCATCGCATATGACATTTGTCCTGTCAATGTGGTTTTGAATCACTTCAGTCAGAAATTAGGATTTGAATATGATCCAGAAGGAGTGCTTTCATCGAAGGGAACCCTTCTTCAAGAAGTTTTAGGAGAACTAAATCAACTCAAATATTATTCTGAAATCCCTCCAAAATCATTAGGGATTGAATGGGTTAACGAACTTGTTTTTTCAATAATTTCAAAGGTTGAGAACATTCATGATGCCTTAAGAACGTATTCAGAACACATTACAGTTCAGATTGCAAACAACATTGAAGCATGTCAGAATGTATTGTTCACTGGTGGTGGAGTCTTCAATAGTTTTTTAATGAATCGGATTGAGAACTTAACTTCTGCTCAAATTGTCATTCCAGATAAGACGATTATCGATTATAAAGAAGCTTTGATTTTTGCATTTCTGGGATTGCTGAAATTAGAGAATCGGGTGAATTGTTTATCGAGTGTCACTGGGGCAAAAAGAGATCATTCTTCGGGTAAAATATTTACCCCCAATTAGTTCACTTTCGAGATTTATTTTCATATTTTGGTGCTGCGTTATCGCACTTCAAACAAATCAAAATTAAAGAACTCTTAATGAAAGACTTACTGAAAAAGTATGAGGAGAAACAGCCTGAAATTGTCTTCAACTGGAAAGATCCAGAAACAGAGGCAGAGGGTTGGACTGTAATTAATTCACTCCGCGGTGGGGCCGCAGGTGGTGGTACACGAATGAGAAAAGGATTGGATCAATACGAAGTAACTTCTTTGGCAAAAACCATGGAGGTAAAGTTTACGGTATCTGGACCAGCTATTGGAGGAGCCAAGTCGGGAATCAATTTTGACCCGCACGATCCCAGAAAAAAAGGCGTATTGGAAAGATGGTACAATGCAGTTGCACCACTCCTAAAGAATTATTACGGAACAGGAGGAGATTTAAATGTAGATGAAATCCATGAGGTAATTCCAATTACAGAAGATAGCGGTGTTTGGCACCCACAAGAAGGTGTTTTTAACGGGCACTTCAAACCAAGAGAATCAGATAAGATCAATAGAATTGGTCAGCTGCGTCATGGGGTGATCAAAGTCATTGAGAGTGAAGAATACTCTCCAGACGTGTTTAAGAAATATACGGTAGCCGACATGATCACGGGTTATGGAGTTGCCGAAGCAGTAAGACACTATTATGATATTTATGGTGGTTCCGTTGTTGGAAAAAGAGCTGTAGTACAAGGATTTGGAAATGTAGGTTCTGCTGCAGCGTTCTACTTAGCTCAGATGGGTGCAAAAGTAGTGGGGATTATCGACCGTGTTGGAGGGGTAATCAATGAAGAAGGCTTCTCCTTCGAAGAAATTAAATCCTTATTCCTGAATAAAGACGGGAATACATTGGTTGCAGAGAACATGATTCCGTTTGATGAGATCAAAGATAAGATATGGAATTTACCTACAGAAATTTTTGCTCCTTGTGCAGCTTCACGCCTAATTACACAAGGGCAAATTGATGAAATGATCAATACTGGATTGGAAGTGATTTCCTGCGGAGCGAACGTTCCTTTCGCAGATCAAGAAATTTTCTTCGGTCCGATTATGGAAAATACAGATAAAAAGGTAAGTTTGATACCGGATTTCATTTCCAATTGTGGAATGGCAAGAGTTTTTGCTTACTTTATGGAGCGAAGAGTGGAGATGACCGATGAAGCCATTTTTTCTGATACGTCCAATATCATTAAAAAAGCACTAGAAAATACACATGCCAGAAATGCTTCCAAAACAAGCATTAGTGAGACGGCATTTGAAATAGCACTAAAACAACTAATTTAAACTAATATTATGGAATCAGTAATCATCGTCGTATTTGTTCTAGGTTATTTAGCCATTACCTTAGAACACAATCTAAAACTTGATAAGCTTATACCTGCATTGGCAATGATGGCAATTTGTTGGGCCATTGTCGCTTTGGGAGTCGATTCATTTTCGAATTGGTTTGACTCTTCGAACCATGCCCTCGTAGAAGGGTTTTCTTCTATGGATCATGAGTCGAAAATGCATCTAGCGGAAGAAACTTTGCTTCACCACTTAGGGAAAACAGCAGAGATTCTCGTGTTCTTATTGGGTGCGATGACGATTGTAGAGATTATTGATTACTTCGATGGCTTCTCAACCATCAAAGGGTATGTAAAGACCAATAGCAAGAAAAAGATTCTTTGGATCTTCTCAATTCTTGCATTTATTCTTTCTGCGATTATCGACAACTTAACAGCAACCATTGTGCTAATTTCTATTTTACAGAAGATTGTCAAGAAACGAGAAGACAGAATTTGGTTTGCAGGTTTGATCATTATCGCGGCAAACGCGGGAGGAGCATTCTCACCAATTGGAGATGTGACAACAACCATGCTATGGATCGGAGGGAAAGTAAGCACAGTGAAATTGTTCATTTACTTATTCATCCCTTCCTTATTATGTATGGTGGTTCCTTCATTCATTGCTTCGTTCTTGCCTGCCTTCAAAGGTGAAATTGAAATGGATGTACAAGAAGAAGGACCTAGAGGAAAATACAGTGCAGTGATGTTGTACTTAGGATTATCGGCAATTGTATTTGTACCTATTTTCAAAACCGTAACGCATTTGCCTCCTTATGTAGGAATGATGTTGTCATTGGCCATTGTGGCTACCTTTGCTGAAATCTTCAGTAGAAGAAAATTCTCATTGACAGATTATAGCACGAAGGATGAGCATGAAGAATTTGCAGCGCATCACAGTCCAGTACATAGCTCACTTTCCAAAATTGAAATGCCAAGTATTTTATTCTTCTTAGGAATTCTGATGGCAGTAGCAGCTTTAGAATCTTTAGGAGTACTCTTTAACTTTGCAGATAGCTTAAAATCAGGAATTCCTTTGATGGGAACTGAATTAGACGGAACTCAGGTGTCTGATTTGGTAGTAATGTTCTTAGGTGTTGGCTCTGCGGTGATTGATAATGTACCGTTAGTAGCTGCAAGTCTTGGAATGTTTACAGAAAGTATGGACAATCCATTATGGCACTTTATTGCATTCTCTGCAGGAACTGGAGGAAGTATGTTGATCATTGGTTCTGCTGCAGGAGTTGTAGCCATGGGAATGGAGAAAATCGATTTCTTCTGGTATTTAAAAAAGATATCTTGGTTAGCCTTGATTGGCTTCCTGGTCGGATCATTCTCATTTATGTTATTGCGAATGTTCGTATAAATTTTTAAAACCGAGATTTTTCTCGGTTTTTTTTGAAACAATTTCTAAATAAAAAGGTCGTTATATAAAAGAACTTTAAAAGCATCTTAATGTTATCATTCATTCAAGAAACCCCCGAAATTCTAGATCAAGCTTCTGAAGAAAAAACATTATCCATCTACAAACTCATTGTTGATGGAGGATTGGGAGGTCAGATCATCATCGCAATCCTATTTGTATTATTAGCAGTGTCGCTCTACATTTATTTTGAACGATTCTTCGCGATCAAATCAGCTGCAAAAGTCGATAAGAACTTTATGAATCAGATTAGAGATTATGTTTCCAACGGAAAAATAGAATCTGCAGATGCTTTGTGTAAGAGTACGAATACACCTACAGCCAGATTGATTGGGAAAGGGATTTCTAGAATTGGAAAACCTTTGGAAGATATCAATACTGCCATTGAGAATGCTGGGAAGTTAGAAGTATATCAGCTTGAAAGAAATGTAAGTGTAATTGCAACCATAGCGGGTGCAGCACCCATGATTGGATTCTTAGGAACAGTAATTGGAATGATTGTTGCGATTCATGAAATAGCCAACTCGGGAGGTCAGATTGATATTAAGATGTTATCAGACGGATTGTATACGGCAATGACCACGACTGTTGCTGGATTAATAGTAGGAATTATCGCCTACATCTCATACAACCATATCGTAGTAAGAACCGATAAGGTCATGTATCAAATGGAAGCAAAATCTGTAGAGTTCTTGGATTTACTTAACGAGCCCGTATAATGAATCTGAGAGGAAGAAATAAAGTCAATCCAAACTTCAATATGTCGTCTATGACGGATATTGTATTTTTGTTATTGATCTTTTTCATGCTAACATCTACCTTGGTTACGGTAAGCGCAATTGATGTCTTGCTGCCAAAAGCAGGAGGAAAGACAGAAAATCAAACTTCGGTAGCAGTGACCATTACGAGTAAGTCGAAGTTTTACATCGATAAGACACAGGTAAGCGAGAAAGATTTGGAATTGCAAATCTTGAATAAGGTCGGACCAGAAAAAGAGAAGACAGTTGTGATTCGAGGCGATCAAAATGTTCCTTATAAGAATGTTATGAAAGTCATTGATATTGCAAATCGAAATAAATTAAAAATGATATTAGCTGTAAAAGGCGGAGGATAATGTCAGTTCTTGATACCAAACATAAACGCAAATCAGCAGCCATCACCTCGGTTATCTTGGTGATTTTGTTGTACCTCATTTTCAATTATGGAATGAGTTATCTAGATCCACCTGTTGAATATGGTATTGCTATTAACTACGGTACTTCCAATGTTGGCCAAGGCGAACCAAAAGTTGTCAAGAAAGTAAAAGCCACTCCCAAACCACCTGTGAAGGAGGAGAAGATCGAAGAGGAAGTGGTTGAAGAAGTAATTCCGAAAGAAACCATCAAAGAAGAGGTGATTACTTCAGAGCAGAAAGAAGCACCAGTAATTGAGAAGCCTAAGAAAGAGGAGAAAAAAGAGGAACCTAAAGAAGAGGTGAAGGAAGAAAAACCAAAACCGAAACCAAAGCCTAAAAAGCCATCCAAAAGTACCCTGGATGCCTTTAATAATTTATTGAAAGGAGATAAGTCTGACGGAGAACCTAAAGGTGAAGGAGACGACAATCAAGCGGGACTGAAAGGAAAAGAAAATGGTGATCCAAATTCATCTAAATACTATGGTAATGAAGGTTCTGATGGCGATCCAAATTATAATCTTTCAGGAAGAAATGCATTGAAAAAGCCTATCGAGCAACCTGACTGCGAAGAAGAAGGAACTGTGGTTGTGACTATTTGGGTAGACAAAACCGGTAAAGTTATCCGTGCAGTACCTGGAGCGAAAGGAACTACCAATACTGCAAAGTGTTTGTTAGAACCAGCTAGACTTGCTGCCATGAGAACTACTTGGAATGCAGCTGCCGATGCTCCAAAAGAACAGAAAGGAACGATTATTTACAAGTTTACACTCACTGAATAATGACCTATCAGGAAACATTGAACTGGATGTTTTCTCAATTGCCCATGTACCAGCGTCAAGGGCAAACAGCATTCAAAAAGGACTTAACCAATATTCTTGCTTTTGCAGAGGTTTTAGAAAATCCACATCAAAAGTTTACATCCATTCATGTGGGTGGAACCAATGGAAAAGGGTCTACTTCTCATATGATCGCGAGTATTCTGCAAGAAGCTGGATTGAAAGTGGGATTGTATACTTCTCCACATTTGAAAAACTATACAGAACGAATTCGGATTAACGGACAAGAAATTGAACGTGATTATGTTACTGAGTTCATTGCTGAGCATAAAGACTTTTTAGAGAAACAAGGACTTTCTTTCTTTGAAATGACAGTGGGTTTGGCGTTTAACTATTTCGCTGATCAAGAGGTGGACATTGCAGTGATTGAAGTTGGATTAGGTGGAAGATTGGACTCAACCAACATCATCACTCCAGAAATTTCTGTCATTACCAACATCGGTTACGATCATATGCAGTTTTTGGGAGAAACGTTGCCCGAAATCGCCTTCGAAAAAGCAGGAATCATCAAAGAGAATGTTTCCTTGATCATTGGAGAACGTCAAGAAGAAACGACTCCTGTTTTCGTTAAAAAAGCAAAGGAAACAAATTCAAATATTGCATTTGCCTCAGACGATCATGTTGACTTTTCTTCTGGATTGTTAGGGGGTTATCAAAAGAAGAACGCGAACACTGCAGTAAAAGCGATAAAAGCGCTCAGTCTGAAATCGGTAGACGAGCATCACATCACCAATGGGTTAAAGAATGTTGTCATCAATACTGGTTTTAAAGGTCGGTGGCAGATTTTGAAAGAGAGTCCAAAAGTTATTTGTGATACTGCGCATAACAAAGAAGGTCTGACATATGTCATGAGACAACTATTGCAAGAAGATTTTGAAAGTTTGCACATTGTTTTAGGGGTAGTAAATGATAAAAAGTTAGATGATGTCCTCTCATTTTTTCCAAAAAATGCAACTTATTATTTCTGCAAACCAAATATTCCACGCGGACTCAATCAGCATGAATTAAAAGAAAAAGCAATGCCATTTGGATTACAAGGAGAGGTTTGTGATTCAGTATCAAAAGCTTATGAGAAAGCATTGTCGGAGGCAGGTCAAAATGATGTGGTTTTTGTTGGAGGAAGTACCTTTGTTGTAGCAGAAGTTCTGTGAAATAATTTTCTTTTTTCTTTGGTAGAATTAAAAACCGTTTTATATTTGCATCCGCAATCACGCAGGGGCGCGTAGCTCAGTTGGTTCAGAGCACTTGGTTTACACCCAAGGG
>CAZTFN010000099.1:0-12273 GCA_964612905.1 uncultured Flavobacterium sp.
CGAACAAAAAAGAGCCTGCAATTCAGCCTCCAGAAGAGCCAAATGATGAACCGAACGCTCCAGCTGACTCTTGGAAAGACTATTACTTTAACGATACCAGCTTTACCGTAAAGTTTCAGCAATTGGTGGATAATAATTGGGTGGAGTTTTTAGACCCTTTCAATACAGATATTCTTTTTCAAGTAACAGGTGGCACCAATCAACTCACCGAAATTTATAATGCTCCTAACTCGGTTACTTTGGAACTGGAAAATTCTGAGGATATTAATTTAGAGTTCTGGTCAGATGATGATGTAATAGAATCAAAATCAACTGAAGTCAAGTCGGTAACTATTTTAGTGGAAGAGTTAACGGATCAATTGAAGGTACTCATAGATGATGATACGGTAACTGTCCCGTTAACTGGAGCATTTAACGTTACTGTAACATTGATTCGAGAAGGTTGGGAAGAAACCATAGAGTGTACGAACTGCACTGAGATTACTCTGCTAATTCCTAGCTTGGGGCAACCAGAGTTATTATATGATTTCAGCGATTATTACTGTATTGAAACTGAAAACGAAGAGGTAATCATTCGCGATCCGAATCCATCACTTCAGCTCATTAATCCTTTAGAGTTGACAGAAACAACAACCTCAGGGTTCATGCGTATTCAGCTTACTTCGGACTACGGATTTGGATCTAGCTTGTATCCAAAAGTCATCAGTTCCATTGCATTGTACAATGCTGGAATTATCGCACAAATTGTCAATGATCCAGAAAAAGAAAGCGACCTAAAACCACAGCCTAATATACCTTACACGCTTTTGGTAGGAGGATTTTCAACGAGTTATATTGCTACGCACACGTATGACTTTGAAAATGGAACCCCTTCTAAAAACGATGATTATCCTTTTGAATGTTACTACAGCACACCTTTTTCAACCTACAAAGTATACGACAATGAGCAAGGTTTGTCTATGAACAAAACAACCTTGGTAAACCCTGTTGATATCATCATAGGAGGAATTCCCATGTATCCATCTATGCAATCGGAAGGGAATCTGTTGATTCCAATGCAGAATCTAATCTTCCCCGGTGAATTGAGTCTTTACTTTGAGTTGAGTAATGATTTCCCAAGCGCTACGGATACAACACCATTGAATTATTATTGTTTGAGTAAGGAAGGGTGGATAGAACTTGAGGTTCTTTCTGATGGCACTCAAAATCTAAATTGTTCTGGGATCATTACGTTCAATCTTCCACAAGATATGACTAGTTCATTCCCAACCCTTCCTGAAGATTTCTATTATATCAGCATTTCCATCCCTGAAAAAGATGCTAATTACTCGCGTACAAGCTTTTTGAAGACCAATGGATTTGAATTGGTACGAACTGGAACCAATTACAAATTAGAAACAAAAATTCCTCGAATTCCTGCAGATACCATTACAGAACCTGAACAAGCAATTCCTCAAATTGGTTCAGTGATTCAGCCTTTTGCTTCTTTTGGAGGACGTGCCATGGAAACCTCAACACATAAAGACATTCGCGTAGCTACGAGACTTACGACCAAAGATAGAATCATCACCGAACAAGACTATTACAGAAGCATACAGTTAAGTTTCATCGATATTTATTTTTCTAAAATTTTATACAAGAAAGATTCAAATGATACACAGGTATTTTTAGTGAAAAAAGTAGAAGATTGGAGAGAATCCAATGCTTTTTTACCAATTGTAAGTACATGTGTGGAAAAAGATGTACAAAACTATTTGACAGACCGTACTTCAGCTATGGTGAATCTAAAGGTCTCAAACTTTGAAATGAGCTATGTGAAAATTTCAGGGAGCCTTTCCGTAGCCACAGGATATTCGCAAGGAGAAGTGGCAAAGCTTATAGAAGAGCAGCTGAATGTCTTTATATCACCTTGGATCAATACTGAACAAGATCAAATACAAATTGATACAGGGTTAACAACCTCTCAGATCGCAAATTTCATCAAGGAAAATGAAGCCATTAGCGCAGTGAATGAGCTCAAACTGCAATTGGGTGAAAAAGATCCAGTGACAGGGATCATCAATTACAAAGGACCTGCAGTTCAACAAATTGAAATTATATCGGATGATGAGCTACTCTTTCCCATCAACGCTTTATGTGAGCTTATAGATTTCATAAGCATTATGATAAAAGAGGTTTTTGATCCTCTTTCAGAATTGGTATTCAGTCCAGAGGATTTCAAAGAAGAACTTTCAGAGGAGGTTCAAAAGAGATCCAACCTGTCAGAAGAAGTTATTGAAAGGATCATAGAGACCATTGTGTTGGAGATGATTCTTTGGGAAGAAGAAGGTGTTCAGCCTTCAAAGATCAAGGTCTTTCTAGAAGATTTGTTTCAGTCCATGGGACTTTGCAATACGATTTACATCAATCAAAAAACCTTGTTGGTGCCTTCATTAGACTATTCATCTTTAAACGTTGGTACCCTATGATTGAGCAAAACTTCATAGAAAAGAGAACGCTACCATTGGCACTGAACTTTGAGTCACTTCAGCAGAAGGGATTGGACTACATTCAGGAGCATTCCTCGAGTGCATGGACCAACTTGAACCCCAGTGACCCTGGAATTACCATCTTAGAACAGCTCTGTTTTGCCTTCACAGAACTGGGATATTGCAATGATTTCCCAATGCGAGATATTTTAACCAATCGTGAGGAAAAATTGGTTTTGAAGAATCAGTTCTTTTTACCTGAGGATATTCTAACCACAACACCCATCACCACAAGTGATTACATCAAGTATTTGATTGATAGAGTAGAAGGAGTAAAAAATGCAACCGTTCAAACCTTAAAAACAACGCTTCCACAAGTCAAAGGAGCGTATGCATTTGACATTCTGTTGAGTGATTATTTTCTCATGGAAATCATTCTCCAAGAATTTCTTGACATCACTGATCCTACTTGTGAATCGGCCTTTTTCAATTTGAATTATGTAAGAAATTTAGGTGAATACTTTTTAACACCCACTCCTTTACAACCAAAGAGTTACCAGCTGGTAGGAACTATTGAAATTGATCCGAGATCGGAATTGGACGAGGTGTTGAAAAAGGTTCAATATCAAGTCAATAATTATATTTTTCCCAATGTAGTGCAGACTGGTTACGATCATTTGAAAGAGAAGCGCGTCAAAACAAATGATATTTTCAATGGCCCCATCTTAAAAAATGGATGGATTCCTGACGATAGTATGCAAACCAAGAACGATGTTGTCAAGGATTTTGAAATCATGAAACAAATAGAGCTATTGCCAGAGGTGGTATCGGTTTCAAGTTTGAGTTTTTGGCCTGAAGATGGAAATAAGTATGAGATATGCTGTGGAGAGAATGAAATCCTGTTTTTGGATGTCATCTCCTCTTTTAATGATGGAAAATTTATTGTTAAGAGTGACGGTGTTCAAAAAAATGATAATGTAAAAACACAGCAGATTTCGGATCTTATAAAGATGGAGCAACCTGAAAATAAAACGGAATCCGTGGCTGCAGTGAAAATGGCACCATCTCCGCCTACTGGTAAGTACCGAGATATTGAAGACTATTATTCCATTCAGAATACCTTTCCACAATCGTACGGACTTGAAATGAATAGTGAACTGGGGAATGAAACGACATTTCAGAAAGCACAAGCTCAACAATTAAGAGGCTACCTTACATTGTACGACCAAGCTTTGATCAATCAGTTTGCCCAGCTAGCCAATCTGTCAAAACTGTTTTCTTTCAAAAACTCGATCACAGGAACTCCATATGACAGATCTGAATACTTAAGAAGGCAAAGTATTCAAGAGAAAGCAAATCCAAAGTATCCAGCACCTTTTGAATATTTTTCTCCAACGTATTACTATCAATCTTTATATGAGTTACAGAGAGAAGACGAAATGTCAACCGACATTCAAAAATTACTCAAAAACTACGATGCATTCCGATTCAGCCTGCGAACAAAAACTCCAGAAGAATTAGATGATATCGCTTGGAAAGGCTACAAAGGAAGTCCATACAATTCTTACATATGGGGATTGATGATTTACATGGAAAATGAAGATGTGAATCTAGATAGAAGGAATGAAATATTGAACCATTTGTTGGCACGCCATGGTGTCTCTCCATTGGTGATCAATACCATTGTAAACAATCCTGTGTATACTGGAAACTTGGAAAAAGATCGAGTGATTATCAAAAGCATTTACCTTCAAAATTTCCAAACACTATCCTACAATAGAAGCAAAGCCTACAATTATTTGGCGGCTGATGTATTGACACCCGCGCTGGAAAGAAAGTATGAATTGCTTTTGAAAGAATTGCAGGAAATCAATTTCCTTAAAGACGAAACGCACGAAGATCATTTAAAACCGGAGATGGCTGCTGAAGTGAAATTCTTGCTTGATGGTTTTACGCATGCAAGTCAAAACAACTTTATTTTCGATGTAGACCGAGTGGATCAACGCGAAAAGGTAACGACTTTGGATATCATCAATTTTGCAACTATTCACCTGAAAATGAATTTACTCTTTGGGCTAAACGAATACTACCAAAACTACATTGTTAGCTATCCCGAGGACGATGAGGGAATGGAAGATGAATTATACGAGCAAAAGAAGAATCTCTTGTGGATGATGACTCGGCAAAAAGGGTTGCTGTTTATTGAAACCAATTTGTTGATCAATAACGCAAATTTTAAACTCATAGAAGGAGACAGTTTCCAAGTGGTTCCTCCTTCAGATCCTAATGCAGAACTCAACTATGAGGAATTAATCATGACATTTCAAGGTGTCAGTGAAGATACTCCTGGAACAGATATTCAAGGGATTTGGGGAGATGGTAAAGAGAAGTCCTTGAGTGATGATTTGCTAAAACACACCTTCATTCTGGTATTTCCTCTCTTTTTGAAATCAGATGAATTTGAAGCACGTGTTAACTTCTTCCTACAGGATGAATTGCCACCTCAAATGAGTTACTCTTACTTGTTTGTAGATGATGCACAACTCGAAAACTTAATCCCGATCTATTGCGATTGGCACAACAGTTTGATTTATAAGAATAGCGATAGTGGACTACTAGGAAAACTAGTTCCTGACGATCCCAAAACCTATGCTTGGGAGTTACTGCAAGCATTAGAAGATATTGATCCAAACCCATTAGCATCAGATGAGTAGCATTCAGAAACATATTGTAGGAAACTGCCGTTGGCTCACTCAGTTTGATTCCAACAAAGAGGCATTTGCTTTTCAGTCTGAAATCAGTAAGTGGAGCAAGTATCAAATGCCTAGAGAAATAGATCAGGTATTGAATAAGGTTTGTCCACCTGACAAAACCATGATCATCGACACGTTGGAACTGGATTTAGGAAAGATTCTATATGACAATTTCCACCAGGAATTACCAGTACTATTCTCAGAAAAGCTTTTAGAAGCCATACAGGATATGCTTAAAGGTTCTGGAAATCGTGAGTCGAACTTAAAAATTGTGTCACAAGACCAAAGTTACTTCGATACTTTGCAATACTTCTTGCAATTTGGATATGTCACAAGCGGACTTCATCAGGAGGAAAACCTTCACAACATCGTAGAACTTCTTTTGACGAATCATAAGGTGCAATCTCTTCAAATGCTAAGAGAGCTTTTGAAAGAGGAGAACGTACGAAAAAGAATTGCTTGGCAGTTCAAGGATGACATCATCAAAAAGGTGATTCAAGAACTAGAGCCCAGTAACTATACCTATATCATTGATTTTACTGATCAAGTAACATTGATTCAGCGAAAAGAGAACATTCTAAACACCAGCTTATCCGACTTTAAAAAGAACCTTTGGTTTTGGGTATTTAATTACCTGTTTGTTGAACGAGGAACCATGTTTAATAAAGTTGCTTTTGTTCAAAGTACCATGATGCAAATGGCTCGTCATTTTAATATTGCCTACGCCTATTTATTTGAACTGATTGAATCTGCGGTCGCTAGCATAGATCATTATAAAAAAGCAGAGTTTTTATCCATCTTAAGAATTCTCTACAAACAAAACAAGAAAAGTCATGTGACCTTAAAAACCAGTCAAAAAGAAATGAATCTCTATTGGCAAGAGTTGAAACAATTTCTTTCTGATAAATCGAAGAGAGTTCTGAGTGAGAAAAAGCAATATTTCAATGAATTGATTCAGAACCTAAGTCTTCAGAATCCTTCAGGTTTTCAGACGCTCCTTTCGCAAGTCGGTTCCAAAGAAGAATATTGGGAAAGTGCCGTTCCAGATTTAACAAGTGCTTCTTTGGAAGTTGTCTTTAGAACGTTAAATGCTCAAGAAGGTGATAAAATTTACGCACAGGTTCAGGCACTCAATCAATTATTTGCAGCTACCTCATTAAAAACATCATCAGAAGAACTTGCAAGCATTGCTATTCGCTATGCTGTGAAGTCTAGATCGAAATCCCATACAGCCAAGTCACTGTTAAGTCATGTAATTCAACGATTGGAAGCAAAACATAGAGGTGTGAAAGAAGTTATTTTTAATTGCATTTTTGATGAAGTTGTAGAGGTTAAAAAATCACAAGAACTGTTTGAAATTAGAGGAGCGATTGCATCTTTACACAAAGAAGATCTTCAGGGAAATAAAACTTCATTATCAGCATCTAAGCTATCAAGACTTCTTAAACCCAGTACCAATTCTCATCATGAAAAAGAGCTGAATTTTTGGATAGATGGACAACCAGAGAAGGTTTGGGAATTCCTTGAGAAGGAAGGAAAACAGTTTCAATATTTCGTAGAGAACATAGAATTAAAACAAGCGGTTAAGTTCTTGAAGATAGCAGGGAGAAGATATCAAGAATACACTCGAAGAATAGGAAAAATATTTGACGAAATAGGGCTTAAAATTTCAGAAAAGCAGCTCACCATCATTGCCTTACAAGTCATCAAGAAGTTCAAAAATCCAAACGAATCAAAGTTTGTATCCGAACTTGTAAAACAACTTATTTGGAAATCATCAAGTATAGTTGATAAGAAAGATATTGAAGAAATAATTAAGTATGTTGAACATAATCAACACATAAAGCCCAAGTCAGAGTCACTTGACTGGGGAGTTTTGAAAAAAAATGACAAGCCAAAAAACTTGTTCGAGATATGCTTAGAAGAAATCAAAAAGGGAGAAGTAGCTAAGGAAGATATCCTTTCGAAAATAGCTGTCTTGATTCGTGACAAAGCCATTCAACAAGATGTCTTGGAAGTAAACGAAGCAAGATTGATCGCTTACATTTTCGATGGGAAGTTCTCGAAAACTAGAAAAATCTTCAAAACACTTCGAGACAAGTTACAATCGTATTATCCAAGTTTGTCATTCAAGGATCTTGAAATCATCCAGAAAGATATGTATTGGAAGAGTCTTGTTCAATATGAAGTACATCAAGGAAATTTCTCAAAATGGATACAGGTATTCGAAGAAAGGATGATGCTGCGGTTTCCAAAAATCAAAGAAGCCAAATTAGCAGAGGAGAAAATAGATTTTACAAAAGTCTCTATGATCACCTTTAAGCAAGTAGAAGAATCGCCTGATGAAATCATCACGTGGATTGAAGACTCTAAAGAGGAGGTAGCCATACAGAAACTATTAAGTAAGGAGCTGTCTGCATTGGAATTTTTCGGATTGATAAAATCAGTAATAGACGAACCTAAGGTAACACACGTTGATGCATTTTTATTGATGCATGAGGTGATCAAAACAAAATTAGAACGAATTGAGTTAAAAAATCTTGAAGACATTTTCTGGCAATATGGAATCAAATTGATTCGCGGTGAAAAGCCAGAAACCTTGTTCCAGAAGCTTATTAATAAAGTGATTGAACATGTGAGTCTTAACACGAGTTTTGATGCGGATTCATTGATAGAAGCCTTTGTATCCAAAGGATTGCATGAGTTTATACATGTGGAATACCAAAGGTCCACAACCGTTGATAAAGGCTACAGTTTAAAAAAAGACATGAAGGATCATGACATAGAAAACCTAATTGAGAGCACTTTAAAGAGTCAAAACATTCCTGTTTGGTTTGTCAATCAAAAAAGGTTTACACCTGTGTCATTGCTTCGTGAATTGCTAGAGCAGTATCCGCATAAGGTGACACAACTGCTTAGAAAGAATCAGAATCACTTAAAATCTTTCGAGAGTTTGATGAGGTCAGTTCAACTTATTGAAATTCTGAAGAAAATCTATGTTCATCAAGCCATAGTCTTGAATGATTTGGTAATACTGTATCGACTTCTAGGAACAATTTCAGATCAAAGCATTCCTGCTGAGTTATGGCAACAGGCCTTGACTCGAATTGTAATAAGATCTTGGATTCATGCGAATTGGAAACCCTTAAGCCCATCTCAATTATGGCTTGAACTCATGTGGGAAGTGAATAAGACGCATTCCATATCGCAGAAACAATTTGTCATAATTGTTGGTACCCTAAAAAATGCTTTACCAACAAGGTTATTGACTTCATTAAGGTATTTAGAATATACCAAAGAGACTAGGCGTTCAAAACCCTTTCAAATCGCAAAGAAAGTATCCTCAGGGGTTCCTGTTAGAAACGCAGGACTCGTTATTTTGAACTCTTACTTTACCATCTTATTTGATCGACTTGGGTTGTTAAATGACAAAGAGTTTATCAATGAGGAAGGGCAATTAAAAGCGATCCATTACCTGCAATACATAGTCACTGGACTTACTGCAACAGAAGAATCATTGCTCGTATTGAATAAAATACTTTGTGGAGTAGACATTGAATCACCCATCAAAGAATCTATAGAAATGACACCCAAAGAAAAAGAACTCATTGATGGAATGATTGAATCTTCCATCGCTTATTGGTCATCCATAGGAACAACTTCAGTTGAAGGTTTTCGAGGCAATTGGCTGGTAAGAGAAGGAGTTTTAAAAGAAGAAGAAGACCGATGGGAATTAACGGTAGAAAAGAGGAGTTATGACATCTTAATGCAAAAATCGCCTTTTACCTTTTCCATCATCAAGTTGCCTTGGATGAAGAAACCATTACACGTAACCTGGCCATTTTAAACGAAACACGATGAAAGTACAAGGACACAATATGATACAAGATAGCAGTTAACATGCAGGGCATGTAACTAGAACCATACTCGGAAGAGAAAATAATTAATTAATAATTTAAAAAAACAATTTTATGAATTCCTTAAATGAAAATCTAAATTCCACCATCGTTACCTCTTTGAACGATCAGGAATTAGAAATGCAACAGGCCGAGGCAACCTTAAATGCCTCGAAGTTTTCGCTGTACTACGCTCAAGGAGAGACCATAACAGCTGCGCAAAAACTTGAAATAGCCACTTTACAGTACAACCATCAACAACAAACCTACAAAGAGGCTGTTGTAGATAGTGATTTTTCAACCAATGTATTATCATCAGCTAACTCCAGCAAAACCTATGTTGATCAATCTGTTTCCAATACTGCTGTCGCAGCTGCCAATGTTCAAATTGCAGCGAATGCTATTGTCAAACTCGCTGGAGACATTGGAAATGCGTTCAATATTGTAGATGCTGGTGATTATGGAACTGAAATCTACCAACAAGCAAAATATGCAAATGAAGTGATCTCAGATACTGCTTTCAATGCTGAACAAGCCTCAGAAATTGGGATGAACACATCAAGTGATATTGCAGAAGTTCCCACAACTTCCTTGGCTTCAAAAGCGCAGACAACAGATGATTCTATGAAAAGCCTTTTGGCTGCTGTAGAGGCCGATTTCCAAGCAAAGTCTGAGGCAATGGAAGCCGATAATGATGCTTTGGCTGCTGCGAATACTACAGAAAAGGCGGCGGAAGGAACAGTTGAAGAGAACAATGTGAACTATGCTGCGGTGAGCGATTCGTATGATATGAGTAATGAGGAACTGAACCTTAATCTGCAAGTAACCATTCCATTTCCAGAGGCCAATACAGGAGAGTTTGTGGTGTCTTATAATGCTTATACATCTCCGTTTCCTCAACCTATAGAAGCAGGTGATCCTTTGAATGAAAATTACCCAGTAGGTGAGTATTACATCATGATTGTGAAGTATGACAAGAGTTCCATCTTTTCCATTTCCAATGCTGAAGGATTAATTCAGGAAACTCAAGTCATTCCAGAAGGTCTACCCAATGCAGGGAAAAATAGATATTGGACCGTAGATCCAGCAGATAGAATCGAGAGTTTAATGCCGCCTGGGATTATTGATGTGGAGGTTTTACCACCTTATTCCGCGATTGGAAATGAATACATACAGCCTTTGAACTTAGACCAAATGGTAGATTCAGATGGTGATCCTTTGGAAACAGGAGTCAACTATGTAGCCTTTGTTTTAGCCACTTTGACCAATGAGTATAAGAAGTTGATCAATACCTATGACGATTATATAACGGCTCCAACAAAGAAATTCAATATCACTACTTATGTACATGCTGTGAACCATAACAACATTTTTGTACTAAATCCGACAGATGGCCAAAATGAGGTTTCATTAGTAGATATAACTGGGTCTATGGAAATGGGAAATCTTGATTTGTCCTTTAAATTGAGTGAGACTGAAACCATCAACATCAAAGATGGAAAACTAACATTTGATACCAAAGTCGATGCCAAGGTAGATGCAAGCTTGGAAATTGGTCCTATCGATATCCATGCAGATGCAGACCTAACCTTTGGAAATGAGCAAGAAATAGAAATAGATGAAACCAAACAATTGGTGGTTTTTATTACTCCAGATTTGGTAAATGTTGGTCTTGATATAGAGTACAGAGCTCTGTTCTTGCCTAATGATACCGAGTCAATTAACAATTTGCTTACGGTGAATGATCTGAATCAAATTCTGAAAATTACAGAAAATGATGACAGTCTTGTTTTTAAATGGTCAGAAGAACTTAGAATCATTATCGATGAGATGGAGGAAAATGACGAAACGATCCAAGAAACTCAGAATGAAATTAAGGCTATAAAAGATGAAATTGATGGTTCAACCAAAAAAGTGAAAAAGTCCACGACAGATCGCCTAGAAGAATTGAAAGCCTTACTGAAAGACTTAAAAGCCGCTAAAGTTGAAATTGGGGTTCGTCTTGAGGAGGCTAAACAAGAGGTGATTGAATTGATCGCAACGATGAATGATGCCAACGAAGTGCCAAAATTCTTTTTTGATTTGACCATTGCTCAGAAAGTTCCTTTTGGAAGTTACACACCTATAACAGACGAGAATAAGATTTCAGTTCCTGGGTTTGACATTTGGTGTTTCCAAATACAAGCAAGTACTACAGACAACTTCGGAAATCGATTGATCCAAGGTAAAGAGTATATCCCTTCAATTTTAACGGTAACTGACTACGAAGACTATGCAGAAAATCAGAAGTATACCAATGCCTACTCTGAGATTACCGAAGAAGGAGTGTTTGTTTATGAAACTTTTCCTAAGTAGGATGACAAACTAGTATTATCATTAAATTAAAATATACAATCATATGAAACAAGTAGAACAAAAATTCCGAAGTCCAGCGATTTTGAGAATGCAAGCCAACAAGATGATTCCTGCCGAAAATATTGATAAAAGATACGGTGTTGTTGAAAGAAAGAAAGCAGAAATAGACAAGCTTAGCAACGAAGTTTTAAACAATCAAGCTGAAGTCGATGAAGATCAAGCCATTGTTAATTCATTGACCGACAAATTAAATCGATTACAAAGTCAACTAAACGCAGCAAGCGCGAATAAGTCCGTTGCACTCACAAATAATGAATTGGGAGAGCAATTGGTGAACAATGCCATCGATTTGATGAATAGCTCAGAAATGACCTATAAACAAATACTGAAAACACAAAGTAGTACCTATACATTGTCTTCAAACATTGAAGAAGTCATCAATAAATTGATTTACTCTGTGGAGGTCATCAATAAGTTCTCGGCTTTGGTCACACGTAAAAAAGCTAGCAATCCTTTAATTTCTGATGAATTGATTACTGTATTGTCTACCGCAGGAACCGATGCGAACAATGCAGTTGCATTAACCATGACTGCGTTATCTTCTGTTTTTGCTTCGCAAGGAACCATTGCAGAATCTGAGTCGTCTCTTGCCTTGGAATACCTGCAATCCGTGAAGTTGGTAGAGTTTGTTTTAGGACAAGAAGTAGATTACAATTCTGGAGAAGTATTGCCTCAAAAGGGAATAAAAGAGATGTTACAAGAAGCATATGATACCGCATCTGCTATGTATGACAGTGCTCT
>CAZTFN010000100.1:0-12260 GCA_964612905.1 uncultured Flavobacterium sp.
TGTCATTTCAGCAAAATCTACTCCTTTAATCTCTAAACGCTTCATTAAATGTTTTGAGAAGTGCAATCCAGCCGTTGGTGCAGCTACTGCTCCTTCGTGCTTTGCAAAGATCGTTTGGTAACGCTCTTCGTCTTCTGGCTCTACATCCCTTTTGATGTATTTTGGAAGTGGTGTTTGTCCGAGTTCAAGCAATTTCGCTCTGAATTCCTCATAGCTTCCATCAAATAAAAAACGTAAGGTTCTTCCTCTTGACGTGGTATTGTCGATCACTTCAGCCACCAAACTTTCATTTTCTCCAAAGAACAACTTGTTTCCAATTCTGATTTTTCTTGCTGGGTCTACCAATACATCCCACAATCTATTCTCTGCATTTAACTCTCTCAATAAGAACACTTCGATTCTTGCTCCTGTTTTTTCCTTGTTTCCATACATTCTTGCTGGAAACACTTTGGTATTATTCAAAACCATCACATCACCTTCATCAAAGTAATTGATCAAATCTTTGAATAGTTTGTGTTCAATGGTTTGATCTTTACGATTCAACACCATTAAACGAGCTTCATCTCTATGTTCTGATGGATATTCTGCCAATAAATGTTCTGGCAGCTCAAAGTTAAAATTGGATAATTTCATATGCAGTTGTAGTTATAACGGCGGCAAATATACGACTTGGCGATAGGGGTTGTCAAGTGTTTGGGGGATTAATTTTGGAAAGATTAGAAAGTGTTTGTTTTAAACAAGCTTTTGCAAAGAAAATTATTCAACAGACTGATATGACAACAATTCCATTTTGTTATCTTTAGAAGGGAAATTAAACAGGAATCAAATCTCTGCTTATCTGGAAATATAGACCTGATATAAGGAACTTTGTTCTAGATATAACGAGTTGTGCTTAATTTAGAACCAAACCAATGATAAAAAGAAAAAACTCAATATTCCTAACCTTGTTGTTTATTTCAACTTATGGGTTTGGTCAATATCTAACACAAGAAGAAGCTTTAGAAGATTTTAAAGAATTTAAGACGTTATTGAAAACTCAATCTTCATACTATCAAGTATCAGATTTTGATTTTGAAAACAGCTATAATGAAGTCGAAAGAAAAATAAATCAAAAGGACTCAATCCCAGTATACTTTTTGGCATTCGAATTAGAAAAAATCATATCGAATATAATTGATAGACACGCTAATATCAGAATGGAAAATTTTGAAGAAGATGATTACGAGTTATATAGTTTGCATTTGCCTTTCGCTGTATCATCTTTGGGTAACAAGATAGTTGCACTTAATTATAATAGAACAACCAAAACGTATGAGTATTTTGACCAATCATATCCGTATTTAAAAGAAATTGACGGTGTTGACATCAAAGACTTTTTAAATAATAACGCCTATACAAGAAAACTTTCACCAAAAAAAGCAAAACAATCAGATGAATTAAAAGACTTAAGAGATATTGGAGAGCTTTACTTTAAACAAGGCAGAACAACTCTGACAGATGTCGAAGTAACTTTGACTAATGGCAAAACCGACAAAAAAATGGTTTTACCAGTGAGTAATAAGAGAAGTTGGTATTTCAATATTGGCTCAACAAGTTTTAATCGAGATTACAGAGACTTTGGACGTGATGAAGATTTTGAATTATCAAAATTAGACAAATGGCTGACAGATTCTATTGCATATCTTGCTATTCCTTCCATGGTGAGTTATGAAGAAATTCCAAATTTAGAACCCTATCTTAAATCTACGATTAAAAAGTATAAAGATTCAAAAGCAATAATAATAGACATTCGTGGAAATAGTGGCGGAACAAGGGAAATACTTAATACATTATCCGGTTATTTTGTACAACCTGAACAATCGCCTTGGGTGGCAAATGTAGCTTATGTAAGAAGCGATCAATTTTTGGATGAAGATATTTCTTCTATGCAATCAAGATTTCTTTACAATTATAATTCAAAAATGCTATCGAACAAGGACAGAAAAACAATAGATAGTTTTAATATAGATTACAAAATAGAACTTAAATTTGAAGATACTAAATTTAGTGAACCGTATTATATGATTCTTCACAGCAAACAACCAATAGATTGCCCTATTTATGTTTTAGTCAATGAAGAATGCTTTAGTGCAGCTTCTGTTTTTACTTCAGCACTTAAAGACTTAGATAATGTAAAAATAGTTGGAATAACTACGAATGGCTCAAGCGGTAGGTCGCAGAAATTTCATCTTAAGAATTCCAATATTCGAGTAAAGTTATCTACTATGCTTTCTTTTCAAAGAAATGGAAAAACACTTGATGGAAATGGAACAGTTCCGGATATTATTATTGAAAGAGATGAGGACCAAGTGTTGGGAAAAAGTGATTCTCAATTGAAAAAGTTAATTGAAATAATAAAAAACTAAGCACAACACGGTGTATAAGTAATAGCGGTTTAAGAGATAAAAACAACAACAAACATTTAATAAAGGTCAGTGAAAAACCAAAAGGTTCGTGAGTAGAAATCCGCTACTACTCATACACAAAACCGTTGTGTACAAGCGTAACAAAAAACTAAATATCCTCGTGAAAGAAAATTTACTCAGTCGAATTGCTTTATTTCTGAAGTCAGAGGGATTGGCTGGAGATTTACATATCGAATATTGAACCCCCAAAAAAAGTATGAGGAAAGCACTTTTACTGATTACTTTCATCACCTTTTCAAGCTGTTATTTCGGAGCGAATGAATACAGTGGAAGAATTGTTCGAGACTTTTACTTGATTTCATGGGACGACCAATTTTGGCAAATCTCCAGGGCAAAAAACACGAATGAATTCAATACAGAAAACATCATTATTAGACATGATGTTTTTGCTGTAGGGCACAATAAATATTTTATCATTGCGGCTCAACATCCTTGTGAAGACACCAAACCTCACTTAACGGATTATTACAGTGAATATACCGTAAATAAAGAAGTGACAAATTACTATATCATCGAATTATTAAGAAACGATGATTATGTGGTACATATGTTTGATAATTTGGCTGAATACGAACAAGGAAGAATCGACCTAAAGGTTCCTAAAGATCTCAAGTATAAATTCGAGATGAAAGATTAAAACAATCCTTTCTATTTTTCGGTTAACTGAAAGCCAATCTGCTCCAAATCTTTCCAAAAATTACGGAACGATTTTGTCACCACATTGGCATCTAAAATTTCAATGGAAGCCAACATTCCCAACGGAGCAAAAGCCATGGCCATTCGATGATCATGGTAGGTTTCAATTTGAATATCTGCATTGATTTGTAGTCTTCCTTTTAAATGTAAACTGTGATCGGTCACATCAATCTCTGCTCCTAATTTGGTCAACTCAGCTTTTAAAGCCTCCAATCGATCTGTTTCTTTAATCTTGAGTGTATGCAATCCTGATAAGTCACAGGCAATTCCCAATCCAAAACAAGTCACGGCAATGGTCTGTGCGATGTCTGGAGCTTTGATCAAGTCGAACTCAACTGGAGATTTCTCGACTGCACTTCGACTCCGCTCAGTGTACAAGCTCGAAATGACATTGGATTTCTTTAGCGTGATTGTATTTTCTCCAAAAGCGGTTTCCACTCCAAAATGTTGATAGATGGAACTCAATACTGAGTCTCCTTGTAAACTTTGATTTTTGTAAGCCGACAATGTAATTTCTGACCCTACATCACTCAATGCAGCAATTGAATAAAAATAGGAAGCAGAACTCCAGTCAGATTCTACCACAATCGTTTTTGGTTGAACGTCTGTCAAAGGTTTGATGGATATTTCTTGCCCCTCAAAAGTAGATTCAACACCTATCTGATTTAATAGACTTAAGGTCATTTGAATGTAGGGAATGGAGGTAATTTCACCAATCAGTTCAATTTGCAGTCCGTTGGGTAAGCTCGGAGCGATCAACAACAATGCTGAAATATACTGACTACTCACATTCCCATTGATCTGAACAACATCTTTATTGAATTCTTGGCCAGTAATTCTTAACGGTGGATATCCTTCTTTTTCAACATATTCAATCTGCGCTCCCAAATCTCTTAATGCATCGACCAATATTTTAATCGGACGATTGTGCATTCGGTCGGAACCGGACAGAACCACAGTTCTGTTCTTTTGCGTCGCAAAAAATGCGGTTAAAAACCGCATGGCGGTTCCCGCATGACCAATATTAATCTCCGAATCCGAAGTGGTTAATGCGTGCTGCAGGTGATTCGTATCATCCGAATCCGATAAATTGTCAATAGAAATTGCCGGAAATAACTTCTGAAGAATCAACAAACGATTGGATTCACTCTTAGAACCAGAGATGAAGATTTCATCTTTGATCAATTTTTTTTCTACACCTTCAATTCGAATATTCATAAAAGTTCAGCTCTAGTTTTCTCCCCTTCACATAAGTTTCGGAGAGCTTGGTTATTTTCCGTATTTTTAGGCTTCTCAAATAACAAACTAACTATGTTCAAAAAAATACTTTATGTTTTTGTAGCTCTTTTGATTTTTGAAAGCTACAAAGTTAATGCTCAAAAGAACTCAACCAAATATTCCGAAGAATATTTTAGCGCTACCAAATGGCGAAATATTGGACCCTTTCGAGGAGGAAGAAGTGCAGCTGTGACAGGTGTTCCAGGCAAGGCAAACCTCTTTTATATGGGATCGACTGGTGGTGGAGTTTGGCGCACCATTGATGCAGGAAATACTTGGGAAAACATCTCGGATGGGTTCTTTGGTGGATCTATTGGTTCTGTTGCCGTGAGCGAATGGGACAACAATGTCATGTATGTCGGGGGCGGTGAAAAGACCGTTCGTGGAAATGTTTCCTCTGGTTACGGCGTCTGGAAATCTGTCAATGCTGGAAAAACATGGGAACATGTGGGACTTAAAAATGCTCGACATATTCCTAGAATTAAAATCCATCCTAAAAACCCAGATGTTGTCTTTGCAGGGGTCATGGGTGATTTGTACAAATCGTCTGAAGAAAGAGGCGTTTATAAATCAACAGATGGAGGAAAAACTTGGAACAGAACATTGTTCGCAAACAAAGATGCGGGTGTCGTTGATTTGATTATCGACCCAAACAATCCAAGAGTACTCTATGCAACGACATGGAACGTTCGAAGAACTCCTTACAGCTTATCGAGTGGTGGTGAAGGTTCTGCACTTTGGAAAAGTACCGACGAGGGTGAAACTTGGACCAATATTTCTGGCAACAAAGGATTGCCAAGTGGAATCTGGGGAATTAGCGGTGTATCCGTTTCTCCTGTGAACTCAGACATTGTCTATGCCTTGATCGAAAACAAAAAAGGTGGCGTTTATAAATCTTATGATGCCGGTAAAACATGGCGATTGATCAACAGCGAGCGTAAATTGCGTCAGCGCGCATGGTATTATACACGTATCTATGCGGACACGCAAGACGAAAATATCGTTTATGTACTCAATGTTCGTTATCACAAATCGACGGACGGAGGAAGAACCTATAAAACGTACAACGCTCCTCATGGAGATCACCACGATCTTTGGATTGCTCCAGAGGACAATCAACGCATGATTATTGGTGACGATGGAGGTGCACAAGTATCGTTTGATGCAGGTGAGAATTGGACCACCTATATGAATCAACCAACTTCTCAGTTTTATCGTGTGACTACGGATAATCATTTTCCTTATCGAATCTATGGAGCACAGCAGGACAACTCTACGATTCGTATTGCGCATAGAACGCAAGGAAGATTTATCGGTGAATCTGACTGGGAATCCACAGCAGGTGGTGAAAGTGCTCACTTAGCAGTTGACCCAACCAATAACGACATTGTTTATGGAGGAAGTTATGGTGGATTGTTGACTCGTGTAAACCATAAAACGGGAGATACAAGAGCCATCAATGTATGGCCAGATGATCCAATGGGACATGGAGCAGAAGATTTTAAATATCGTTTCCAATGGAACTTCCCAATTTTATTCTCGCCTCATCAGAATAACAAATTGTATGCAGCATCCAATCATTTGCATGTAACCTATAATGAAGGGCAGTCTTGGGAAATTATCAGTCCAGACTTGACAAGAAACGATCCTTCAACATTAGGTCCTTCAGGTGGACCGATTACCAAGGATAATACAGGAGTTGAATATTATGCAACCATCTTTGCTGTGCAAGAATCGAAGTATGAGAAAGACTTAATTTGGACAGGTTCGGATGATGGTTTGGTACATGTAACCAGAGATGGAGGAAAGAATTGGACCAACGTGACTCCGAAGAAAATGCCTGAATGGATGATGATCAACTGTATTGAAGTGGATCCATTCAACAAAGGTGGTGCCTATATTGTGGGAACCAAATACAAAACGGGAGATTATCAACCCTATATCTACAAGACTACCAACTATGGGAAGTCTTGGAAATTAATCACGAATGGAATAGGAGCTGAAGATTTTACACGTGCTTTACGCGCTGATCCAAAGAGAAAAGGACTGCTATATGCAGGAACCGAAAGAGGAATGTACATCTCTTTTAACGACGGGAACAGCTGGCAGAAATTCCAATTGAATTTACCGATTGTACCTATTACGGATTTAGCAATTAAAAACGACAACCTAATTGCTGCAACTCAAGGTCGTTCTTTCTGGATGATTGATGATTTGACTCCATTACATCAGTTAAATGATGATGTGATAAGAGACGATATTATCTTATTCGCACCACAAGATAGCTACCGCATGGGTGGTGGCCGTGGAGCGACCTCAAGAACTAGAGGAACCAATCACCCGGGTGGAGTCGCTATTAACTATTTCATTAAGGAAAAAGGTGAAAAAGATGTGGTATCCATCAGCATTCACGAAAGCGGAGGAAAGCACATCAAGACCTATAGTTCCAAACCCAACAAAGAGAAAAAAGAAGAGAAGTTGTCGGTAAAAGACGGAAACAACATCTTCTATTGGAACATGGTATACCCAGGAGCAGAAAGAGTACAAGGAATGATCTTATGGTGGGCTTCCTTAAGCGGACCGATGGCCTTGCCTGGAGAATACAAAGTGACGTTAAAAGTTGGTGATACAGAGAAATCTCAGAACTTCACCATCTTGAAAAACCCATCTTCTGAAACTTCTTTAGCAGATGCAAAAGCTCAGTTCGATTTCATCAATGGAATCAATGAAAAAGTAACCGAGATTCACAAAGCTTTGAAGAATGTAAAGAAAGTTCGAGCGCAAGTAAAGACCTTGAAGAAGTCGATCAAAGACAAGGAAAAACACAAAGAGTTGATTGAGTTCGCCGATGCTTTGGTAAAAGACATGACCAAAGTTGAAGAGACTTTGTACCAAACAAAAAGTAGAAGTAATCAAGATCCTTTGAACTTCCCAATTCGTTTGAATAACAAGCTTGCCCATTTGAATTCGTTAACTAGAATTGGAACGTATGGACCGACGCAGCAAGCCATTGATTTCAAAAATGAGATCACCAAGGAGATTGATGCCGAGCTAGCTAAATTAAATGGAATGTTCACTTCAAGAGTGAAAGAGTTGAACCAAAAAGTAAAAGAGAGTCAAATTGATTTTATTCAGTTAGACTAAATAAATTTATTTTTAACATACAAACCTCGAAGGTCTCTTGTATCTTCGAGGTTTTTTATATAATTCGTTCATGCATAAATCAGTTGCATACTTTTTGTTGTTATTGATCTTTGTGGGTTGTACCTCAAATCCCAAAGAACTTTCACTGGAGCACAAAATTATTGGTGATCAATCTCCTGTCATCATCTTTGAAAATGGAATGGCATCGACTTTTGAAACTTGGAAACAAATTCCTGATTCTTTATCGAATAAGGCGACGATTCTACTGTATAATAGAGCTGGACTAGGCCTCTCGGATTCTACCAAAACAAAACGAACCATCCCAAATATGGTCGAAGACCTCAATACGCTGCTCCAGCAAAAAGATTTACAAGGGCCATATATACTCGTTGCTCATTCTATGGGAAGTTATTTGAGTAGATATTTTGCTCTGAAGTATCCCGAAAAAGTCTCAGGAATCTTACTCATTGATCCATCTCCCGATACCATGTATGATGAATACACAGAGAAGGAGACTCAGGATTTTTTAGCTTTTGGAAATGAGAATTTCAAAAACTCGAGCAAAGGAGCTAAAGATGAGTGGGAAAATTATTTAGACAATCGTAAGTTTGTTCAGCAACCGATTTCTGATGACATTCCTATGACCATCTTATCGGCTACGCAATGGGATTTTTACAAGTATCATGAGTTAATTCTAAACAAGAACTCTAAGTCGAAGCATCTCAAAATAGAAGGAAGTCACGATTTGCATCATGAGCGTCCTGATTCAATTATCAACGAGATTCATCACCTGATCGAATTGTCACAGTAGCTTTTTTTATTCTAAATCTCGAATCCACTTGATCTTATTTTTGATCAGTCGATAGTCTTCTTTTGACTTGGCCGTGGTCGTTACAGAAATGGTATCTCCTTGATAGATTCCTTCAAACTTCACTTTTCCGTTACCTAATTTTTCATAGGTAAAAGTATTTGATTCTTCCTCACTTCCCCTTAAGGGATAAAAGGTAATGGTCTTATTGATGGTATCTGTTTTGGTTGAGAAATACCGTCGATTCCCTTCAAGAGTCTCAATCACCATGGAGTTTTTCAAGTAAGAAGACCCATTCATGAATAGGGTCTCCCATTTCAAATACCCTGGGAAATCAGGATGGTTCAGTTGCAAACCGTTCACAGTTTGTTCTTCCACAAAATAAACACTTGTTAATGAAGGAGCTTCGTTTGGAGTATTTTTTCGATCGACTCTTTTCCCTTGAAAGTAAAATTGTGAGATGGTAAAATACAAGATGATTCCAGCCTTCAATCCGTATTGGAGTTTTCGGTATCTAGAGGGAATTAGTGATTCATATTTTACAGGAGCTATATTGGTTCTATTCAGAGAGAATTGAAGTATTCTTCGCGTATTGTAGGCGATCAAAACAAAAACCATCAGCAACAAATGAATGGCAAACATTTTTACGCTGACATCGTATCCTATATCAATCACAACTACATTCACCATGGCAATGAATGATATCAACGAACCTAGAAAGGTTGTTCCTCTAAACAATAATAAGATTCCTGCAATGACCTCAACATACCCAGTGACCTGAGTATAGAAAGGTGAATAACTCATGAACTTCCATAAAAATCCCATTCCTGTAAAGGACCCCATGTTGCTTTCTAAGGTTAATAAATCCATTTGTCCAAATTGTAGCACCAATACTTTGGAAAGACCGTATAAGATCATGGTGAGTCCAACATGATATCGAAGAATGGTGATGATCCACGTTTTCACCCGTATCCGTTGAAATCTTCCTTTCAATAATCCCCAGATCAGTGTGAACAGGATTGATAAAATTCCAATCAATAAGAACCTAGAATAATCATACTTAGAATCGAAACCTTTCATAAGTCTTTTCGGGTTGAATTCCCAACCTAGGAAGGTTTCTCCGAACCAAGTAGTGATGGGAGTCCAAAAGGAAATATCATCAGGTTTGAGTTCCATGATGTACTCGAATCCATAAGGATAAATGTACAGGACTATATAGACGAGAATAAATCGTTGAAAAAATTGTTGAGCATTCGACATGATACTTGCGAAGAGATTAGTTCATATTTTAGGTTGATTGAAACGCTATAAAAACGTCCCAATAAATTTAACCAAAAACATGAAACTCAAAAGTTTCTAACTCACTGTCCGAATATTTGCAGCTATCGGCGCTTCCTTTTACTCATAAAAACTTGAAATAAGGTCACTCCAACACCAAAGACAAAAGCTACAATCAGTCGAGTTGTCAAATCAAAATCCCTGTTATAGAATCGACTTAAAGCATAAGAAATACCTAAATACACTAGCGCAACCACTACAATGGCAACCAAATATTTTTTGAGCTGCATGGCTATTTTAGCTTTTCGTTGTTATGATGGCGATCATGATCGCGTTTAGTTTTGATATCCAGTTTCTTTTCAAAGGATTCTTGCAAATTCACCCCTGTCTGATTCGCCAAACACAATACCACGAACAACACGTCGGCCAATTCTTCGCCTAGATCCTTGTTCTTATCGGATTCTTTTTCACTTTGTTCCCCATAGCGACGGGCAATAATTCTAGCTACTTCACCTACTTCTTCGGTTAATTGCGCCATATTCGTAAGCTCATTGAAATAGCGAACTCCGTGATTCTTAATCCAATCGTCTACCTGTTGTTGTGCGTTTTGTATGTTCATCTTGTTAGTTTCAAAGTTCTTTAGTGGCAAAGTGCCAGAGTTGCAAAGTTGCTGAGATGCAAAGGTACAAAGTTTTGGAGTCTCAAAGTTACAAAGCGGTGCGCTGAGCGGAGTCGAAGCGGTACAAAGATTCTAGAGGTGTAAAGTCGCAAAGATTCTAAGTAAAAAGGGGTACATTGATTCTTTTTTTATTTTCCCGTAACTTAGTAGAACTCCAAATCTCAATATTCAAACCCATGAAAAAACTCACCAAAGAAGACATCAGTCAAGAAGTATTTGACCTTTATGATGACTATGCCCATAACAAAATTACCCGTAAAGATTTTCTAGAAAAACTATCCTTATTTGCCGTTGGCGCCATTACCTTACCAGCACTACTCAGCTTTATCATGCCCGACTATGATTCTATATTCGTAACCGCAGATGATCCTCGATTGGATTCTAAAATGATGAGTTACAACTCTCCCAAAGGAGCAGGTACCATCAAAGCTTTGCTCTCCAAACCAAAAGATCAAAAAGGAAAATTACCAGGCATTGTTGTGGTTCATGAAAATCGTGGATTGAACCCTTATATTAAAGATGTAGGTCGACGAGCGGCTGTGGAAGGCTATATTTCCATCGCTCCGGATGCACTAACCCCATTGGGTGGCTATCCAGGAAATGATGATATGGGAAGGGCTCTGCAGCGTAAAAGAAATCGAAATGAAATGTTGGAAGACTTCATTGCTGCGTACGAATATTTAAAATCTCATCCCGATTGTTCTGGAGAAGTTGGTGTCGTTGGATTCTGCTTTGGCGGTTGGATCTCCAATATGATGGCCGTAAAGGTTCCAGGACTTTCCGCTGCTGTGCCTTATTATGGAAGACAACCTTCTGATGAAGATGCTGCGAATATCAAGGCGCCATTACTACTTCAATATGGTGAATTAGACAGAAGAGTGAATGCTGGTTGGGAAGCTTTTGAAAAAGTATTAAAAGAGAATAACATTGAATACAAAGCTCATTTTTATGCCAATGCAAATCATGGTTTCCACAACAATACCACCCCAAGATATGATAAAGCGGCAGCTGAACTTTCTTGGGAAAGAACCATGGCATTTTTCAAAAAGCATTTAACAAGTTAGTTTTTAAAGCCTTAGTGTCACAAATGACACCACTCATGGTCTTTTGTATAACTATTACAATCTAACTACCATGAGAAAGCTTCTTTCTGTTGTCATGCTATGTATTCTATTTGGCTGTCAACAAAACTCAATCGACACTAATTCTGAAACCCAAAAACTTGACAATCTTGTTCTTGAGATCAAAGACTGCTTTGATACTCCAGGCCTCGCTGTCGGGGTTTTAAAAGATGGCAAAGTATTTTACAAAGGAGCTCATGGAGTGCGAGATTTGGACGGCAAAGATCCTTTAACGACTACATCAGTCTTTCACATGGCGTCCGTTTCTAAACCTTTTGTTGCCACCTGCATTGTCCAATTGGTTGAACAAGGAAAAATTGATTTGGATGAAAAGCTCACGCATTACCTTCCTTACTTCACTATGGCAGACGAACGATACAAAGACATCACCATTCGTCACATGCTTGCGCATACGTCAGGAATTCCGAATGTAAAAGATTACGAATGGGACAAACCTCAATATGACGATGGAGCCGCTGAACGATATGCTAAATGGCATGCTTCATTAGAACTCGATTTTACACCAGGTGAAAAACAAAGCTATAGCAATGCCGCTTTTGATATTTTGGTAGATGTGATTGCAAAAGCTTCAGGCATGCCTTTTGAAGATTATGTAAAACAAAATATTTTTGATCCTGTTGGGATGATCAATAGCACCTTCTATCACCCTGAAGTTCCTAAGAATATTGCTACTAAGGGACATGGTCTGGGCAATAGTTTAGACATTGTTGTGAATGATGTTTATCCATATAACAGAAGACATGCAGGAAGTTCTACATTAAATTCTAATG
>CAZTFN010000101.1:0-12076 GCA_964612905.1 uncultured Flavobacterium sp.
TCTATTTCGTGATGTCATGTGTTCGAATGCTTTTTGAAAGACTGCTCCAAAACAACTGAAACTCTTAACAATACAATCTTTAGACCTTTTAATACCGATAAGATTTTATCATAAACATCCTTTATAATTAGATTAAACAATATAATGTAAGCTACATCAATGGATTGAGACTTATATCGTATCTTTGCAGACACATTTTAGAGTAAATCTAATTTTAAGTTATGATAAAAGTTTCTGATTCAGCAAAAAGAAAAGTCATCGAGTTAATGACCGATGATGGCTTCGATGCGACCACAGACTACGTAAGAGTAGGTGTGAAAAGTGGCGGTTGTTCGGGACTTTCTTATGATTTGAATTTCGACAATAAAGAACACGAAAACGACAAAATTTTTGAAGACAATGATGTAAAAATCATCGTCGACAAGAAAAGCTTTTTATACTTAGTAGGAACAACTTTAGAGTATTCTGGAGGTTTGAACGGAAAAGGATTTGTTTTTAACAATCCTAACGCCAATAGAACCTGTGGATGTGGCGAGAGTTTTTCACTATAAAATTTGAATCATGAGTAAGTATACCGAAGACGATTTAAGAGAAGAGCTAAAAACCAAAGAATACGAATACGGTTTTTACACAGATATTGAAAGCGAAACCTTCCCGAAAGGATTGAACGAAGACATCGTTCGAGCCATTTCTAAGAAGAAGAATGAGCCAGAGTGGATGACGGAATGGCGTTTGGAAGCCTTCAAAATATGGTCTGAAATGACCGAACCAGAATGGGCGAATGTAAACTACACCAAACCGAACTTCCAAGACATTGCATATTATTCAGCACCAAAGAAAAAGCCAAAATTAAACAGCTTAGATGAAGTTGATCCAGAGCTTTTGGCAACTTTTGAAAAGCTAGGGATCTCCTTAGAAGAGCAAAAGAGATTGGCAAATGTAGCTGTAGATATTGTGATGGACTCTGTTTCTGTAGCAACCACATTCAAAGAAACCTTGGCGGAAAAAGGAATCATCTTTATGCCAATTTCTGAGGCCATTCAAGAGCATCCAGAATTGGTAAAGAAATACATCGGTTCTGTTGTTCCTCCAACAGATAATTTTTACGCTGCGTTGAACTCTGCAGTATTCTCTGATGGATCTTTCTGCTACATTCCAAAAGGCGTGAGATGCCCAATGGAATTATCAACATATTTCCGAATCAACGAAAGCGGAACAGGTCAATTTGAAAGAACATTGGTTGTTGCAGACAAATCTAGTTACGTAAGTTATTTAGAAGGATGTACAGCTCCTCAAAGAGACGAAAATCAATTGCATGCAGCTGTTGTAGAATTGATCGCTTTGGATGATGCAGAGATCAAATATTCAACCGTACAAAACTGGTTCCCAGGAGACAGCGAAGGAAAAGGTGGAGTATTCAACTTTGTAACCAAAAGAGGTTTGTGTGAAACCAATGCAAAGATTTCTTGGACTCAAGTAGAAACGGGTTCTGCCATTACTTGGAAATACCCAAGTTGCGTTTTGAAAGGAAACAACTCGGTTGGAGAATTCTACTCCATCGCAGTGACCAATAACTTCCAACAAGCAGACACTGGAACCAAAATGATTCACCTTGGAAAAAACACCAAGTCAACCATCATTTCCAAAGGAATTTCTGCGGGACAATCACAAAACAGCTATCGAGGATTGGTACAAGTTAATTCAAGAGCGGAGAACGCAAGAAACTTCTCACAATGTGATAGCTTGTTGATGGGGAATGCATGTGGAGCACACACCTTCCCATACATCGAATCAAAAAATAAATCGGCGCAAATAGAACACGAAGCAACCACTAGTAAAATTGGTGAAGATCAATTGTTCTATTGCAACCAACGAGGAATTGACACAGAAAAAGCCATCGCTTTGATCGTAAACGGATTCAGTAAGGAAGTATTGAATAAGCTTCCTATGGAGTTTGCTGTTGAGGCACAAAAGCTTTTAGAGATCAGTTTAGAGGGAAGCGTCGGATAATTAATTAAGAACAAAAAAAATCTAAAGAAATATACGTCATGTTAAAGATCGAAAATTTACATGCTGAAGTTGAAGAAAAAGCCATTTTAAAAGGCTTGAATCTTGAAGTAAAAGCTGGTGAAGTTCATGCAATAATGGGTCCAAATGGTGCTGGTAAAAGTACACTTGCCTCGGTAATTGCAGGAAAGGAAGAATACGAAATGACTGAAGGGAGTATTGAGTTGAATGGTGAAGATATTACGGAGTTGGATCCAGAGGAAAGAGCGCATGCTGGTGTCTTCTTGTCCTTTCAATATCCAGTAGAAATTCCTGGTGTGACTGTAACCAACTTCATTAAAACAGCTATCAATGAATCTCGAAAGGCGCAAGGATTGGAAGACATGCCTGCTAAGGACATGTTGAAAAAGATTCGTGAGAAATCTGCTTTGTTAGAAATTGATAGAAAGTTCTTATCTCGATCTTTGAACGAAGGTTTCTCTGGAGGAGAAAAGAAGCGTAATGAGATCTTCCAAATGGCTATGTTAGAGCCTAAGTTGGCTATCTTGGATGAAACAGATTCTGGTTTGGATATTGATGCCTTGAGAATTGTGGCCAATGGTGTAAACAAACTAAAATCTAAAGACAACGCGGTGATCGTAATTACACATTACCAACGTTTGTTAGATCATATCATTCCAGATTACGTACACGTATTACACGATGGAAAAATCGTGAAAACTGGAGATGCTTCCCTAGCGCATAAATTAGAAGCTCAAGGGTACGACTGGATCAAAGAAGAAGTAGTTTCATAAATCAAACCCTATGGATTTAAAAGAAAAAATAGTTTCTTCTTACGTTGCTTTTGAAGACGGAGTAAACATCAACTCTGATGTGCACGAAATCCGTTCAAGCGCATTTCAGAAATTCGAGAAGCTAGGCTTTCCAACCAAAAAACTGGAAGCTTGGAAATACACTTCTTTGAATTCTGTTTTAAAAGAAGATTACAGCATCTTTCCTGACAAAGAAAAGGCTGTTGCCTTGGCTGAAGTAAAAAAATACTTCATCCACGATATTGATACTTATAAAGTGGTTTTCATTGACGGGAAGTACAGTTCTTTCTTATCGGAAACAACACACGACAACATTGATGTTTGCTTGATGTCTTCTGCCTTGACCAAATCAAGATACAAGGCTATTATTGAAAACTATTTCAACAAAGCAGCCAAAGAGGACAATCTAACCTCTTTAAATACTGCTTTCGCCAAAGAAGGTGCTTACATCCACATTCCTAGAAATACTGAAGTTGAAAAACCTATTCAGATCATCAACTTTACAACAGGAACAGAAGATGCTACCATGACGCAACCAAGAAATTTAATCGTGGTTGAACAAAATGCACATGTACAAATTATTGAGCGCCATCAAAGCTTGACAGAGAATGCTGTATTGACAAATTCTGTGACAGAAATATTTGCAGACAGACATGCTACTGTAGATTATTACAAAATTCAAAACGATCAAACGACAGCTTCCTTGGTAGACAACACCTACATTGAGCAGCAGTCAGAAAGTGAAGTTTCTGTTCATACCTTCTCATTTGGAGGAAACATTACCAGAAACAATTTGAATTTCTTCCAGAAAGGTGAGCATATCAACTCCATCTTAAAAGGAATTACCATTATTGAAGGAAAGCAACACGTAGACCATCATACATTGGTTCACCATATTGAGCCGAATTGTGAAAGTCACCAAGACTACAAAGGGATCTTTGACGAGCGTTCTGTGGGTGTTTTCAATGGAAAAGTAATCGTTGAAAAAGAAGCTCAGAAAACAAATGCTTATCAGCAAAATAACAATGTATTGGTAAGCGATAGATCAACCATCAATGCGAAGCCTCAGTTAGAAATCTTTGCAGACGATGTAAAATGTTCTCACGGGTGTACCATTGGTCAGTTAGATGAGCAAGCCTTGTTCTACATGCAGCAAAGAGGGATTCCTAAAAAGGAAACAAGAGGTTTGCTGATGTATGCCTTTGCAAACACCGTGTTGGAAAGTGTAAAGATTCCACAAGTAAAAGACAGAATCACAAAGTTGATTGCCATGAAACTCAATGTGAATATTGGGTTTGACTTATAATATTCCCAAAGACTGAAGGTTTCACACATAGTGAAGCTTTCAGCCTTTGGTTGACAAAAAACAGGTGTAACTACCTGTTTTTTTAGTTTACGTTGTCATTAACTTTAACCGTTAAACAAATCAACATGGCAACTACAACAAAAACTACAGACGACAATTCTACCCCAAAGAAGACGACTACCGCCACTAAAAAAGCGACAACAACTGGCCAAACATCTACGCCCACAGCCTCAAGTCCGAGAGTCATTCCAGGAATCTCTCAACAAGTGATCAATGAAATGAGTGTAGAAATCAATGCGATGCTGGCCTTTGCTGCCAATAAGGGACTAACCGTCAATCCAGATGTTGTCGCCTTAGTCAAAAGTGAAACGATAGAAGACTTAGTGGATGCACACAATATGTTATGCGCCAATGTTGCTCCTGCAACCCCAAAATCTATCATATACACGAGAAGAATTCGAGACAACAATCGTGGAAAGAAATTCTTTAGGCAGATTCCTCTTGTAAGGAATTTGATTATTCTTGCTTTACTCTTTTTAGTAGCCTATGTATACTTGGGTCAAACCAGCTATGTAACGGATGAAAGTCTTGATAAAGGCGTTCTAAAAAACCAAGGAATGTCATTAATTATTAACCTTTCTTTCTTAGCATCCATTGCTGGATTAGGAGTCCTATTTCACTTATTAAAACAAGTAAGTAATTCTGTGCTCCATAGCACATTGGTTCCAGAAGAAACCATTAACTATATTTCCCAAATATTGTTAGGAATCATTTCAGGTGTTATTCTGTCAGAGGTTATTGTACTCTACACGCAAGATCCTTCCGACATCAATCTATTCAACAAGAGTGTTTTGGCCCTCATTGGTGGATTTTCTTCGGATGCATTGTTCTCAATTCTAGAGGGGTTGATCACACGATTGAAGAATATTTTTGTCCCGTCGAATAGTCAGTAATCTTTAACTAGCTAAATAATCCAGTGTCAAAGCAGACATTGCTTTAACGCCCAACACAAACCCACTCTCATCCAAGATAAAATCAGGGGTGTGATGTCCACCTACATCTTGAGGTTTAGTTTCTGGCGATTTTCCGCCTAAGAAAAAGTACAATCCCGGAACTTCTTGCTGGAAAAATGAAAAGTCTTCTGCTCCTGTGATGGCGCTAATTGCATATACATTTCCTTCTTTGGCCATACGTTTTAAGGACGGAAGCATTTGCTTGGTCAACTCAACATGATTGTAGGTAATAGGATATCCTTTCTCAATTTCTATGGTTGCTTCTGCTCTGTAAGCCTTGGCAATGGCTGGTACCATTTCTTCCATTCGCTTGTTGATAAACTTCTGCATATCGTAATCCAACGTTCGGATTGTTCCCACCATTTTCGCACTTTCAGGAATGATGTTGCTACGAATTCCTGCATTGATCATTCCAATGGTGATTACCGCACCTTCTTTGGTCAATTCAGATTCTCTACTTACAATGGTTTGCAGACCATTAATAATTTGAGCAGAAACGACAATGGGGTCTACACTGGTCCAAGGTCTGGAACCATGTGCCTGCTTTCCTTTCACGTTAATTTCAAACGACTGAGCCGCAGCCATAATACCTCCAAATCGGTAAGAAATTTTTCCTACTTCCAATCCTGAACTAATGTGTAATCCGAAAATCGCATCTACATCGGGATTTTTCAGAGCCCCTTCTTTCACCATCAATTCAGCCCCTCCTTCTTCACCTTTTGGCGCTCCTTCCTCAGCAGGTTGAAAAATGAACTTGACAGTTCCTTCAATCTCGTCTTTCATCTGAGACAAGACTTCTGCAACCCCCATTAAAATGGCTACATGCGAATCGTGACCACAAGCGTGCATCACTCCTGTTTCTTTTCCGTTGTAGGTTGATCTCACGGTTGATTTGAATGGAAGGTCATTTCTTTCCGTCACAGGCAGGGCATCCATGTCTGCACGAAGTGCGACCACTTTTCCTGGTTTCTTTCCTTTTAAGATTCCGACAACTCCAGTGTAAGCTACCTCTTCCTGTACTTCAATACCTAGGCTTTTGAGGTGTTTAACGATGTACTTTGCCGTGTTGTATTCTCTGTTGGAAAGTTCTGGGTTTTGATGAATATGACGTCGCCATTCAATCACCTTGTCTTCTACTTTTTCTGCAAGCTCAATTATTTTTTGGTCGTTCTGTTGTGCAAATGTCAGTAGCGAAATTGCACAGCAAAGCCCTGTAAGAATTAAGTTTTTCATTGTTTCTATAATTATTTGAATCGTTGTTACTGTTTTATAGACGCCAGAATGTCTTTGAGGAAATCGTTGATGTAAAAGCCGTTTAATCCCATGCGAACTACCACTACGTCTTGGTCAGGAAAGACAAAAACAAACTGACCTTGGTAACCGTCTGCATAGAACATATTCTTAGGCAAATCTTTGAACTGCCCATTGGCATTGAGCCAAAACTGTGCTCCATAAGTTCCATTGGAATCAGGAGTAGGTTCCGAAACATAATCCGTCCATTCTGGGGCAAATATTTGTTCTCCGTTCCAATTTCCTCTATGTAAATATAAAAGTCCAAACTTTCCCCAATCTCTTGGTGTTGCCCAACCGTAAGAAGATCCTACATAGTTTCCTGCAAGGTCGGTTTCCACCACCATGGAATTCATACCAATCTTATCGATAAACTCACGGTACCAATAGTCTAAATACTCTTGCTCAGAACCGAGTCTTTGACGAAGAATACCGCTCAATAAGTTAGTCGTTCCTGAAGAGTAATTCCAAGTTTCATTGGGTTTTCCCACAAAAGGTTTGTCAATTTGCATCTGTGTCATATCCTCTTGTAAGAACAACATTTTGGTCACATCTGAGATACCATCATAATTTTCATCCCATTCCAAACCACTGTTCATTTGTAATAAATTATGAAGGGTGATTTCCTTACGATCATCATTTTGCCAAGCTTCAATCGGTGCTTTTTCTTGCACATTGATCTTTCCTTGGTACTGCATTACGCCATAGACCGTGCTCATGATACTTTTGGTCATAGACCATCCCAAAATTCTTGAGTCTTTGTTGAAACCATCGGCATATTTTTCTGCAATGATCTGATCTTTATAAATCACAACAACGGCTCTCGTTTTGTTCCATTTATTAAAAAGCGAACCTATCTTTTCGTTGAGTTTGTCATAATCCACATTAGCAAAGACAGTATCTTTTTGAGCAGCATTCCCATAAGGGTACGCCGTTGAGTCATTCGGGTTTGACCTCTTTGGAGTTAAAGGATTTTCTGGAAGTTCATGTCCTTTAATTGTCAACACACTTCCCAAGCCTTCTCTGTATGTCGCTTTTCGAGTTAGCAATCCGAATGTTGAAGCGGTTGCATACTTCCCTTCTAAATTCACTTTATCCGTAGCGAGATTCACAGGAGAGAAATTATTATCGGTAGAATCTGTAAAAGCTAGTGTTCTGTTAGCCAAGAATACTGATGAACTCATGTTCTTTGCAGAGTAACCTGATAGAATGTTCAACTTAGGATAGTTGATGACCACCACAAAGATGATCACCGTGGCAATTAGTAGTAAGATACGTTTGAATATTTTCATGAGAAACGGTTTGGTCTTCCGTAAAAATAAATATTATTTTTTTGAGACTTAAGGTTTCGCTTTAGTGAGGTCCTGAAGAACTTATTACCTTTACAACAAACCCAACTATAAACAGACCTCACTTTCACTTATTATGAAAAAAAGAATCCTCTATTTGCTAGCCATTATTATCGTTGTATTCCTTGCACTCTACATCTGGCTCATCAATAGCAATAACTTCAAGGAAGATGGCTCTTTTGAGATTTCCGTCAATGAAAAACCTATTAAAATCCTTCGAGATGATCATGGAATCGCCTATGTTATTGCAGAGAACAAAGCGGATGCAATTCGAGGTCAAGGTTTTGTCTTAGCTCAAGATCGTCTTTTTCAGATTGAATTTTACAGAGCTTTGATCAAAGGTGAAGGTGCTAGTATTGTTGGGAACTCTATGTTAGAATCCGATATCAAAATGCGTGTTCTCAATATCTATGGAAACGCTGTTCGGAGTTATGAGTATCTGGATGATCAGGCTAAAAAAATGTTGGAGTGGTATTGTGAAGGTTTCAACGCCTATCTCAAGGTTGGACAAGATGAATTTCCTTTGGAACTAGGTTTGCTGGGAATAGAACCTCAACCTTTAACTCCTGTTGATATTGTTTCTGTAACCCACTTCGTAGGGCTTTTCCACAGTCAAAATATGGAAGACGAAATCCTAAGTTTGAATTTGGCAGCATCTACAAAATATGCCCAAGAATTATTGCCTTTGTCGATCAATCTAGATACGACAAAACCGTTAAACTTTGGTCAAGATAGTTTGGCTATTGGTGCTGTTGATCAATTATCGAAATTCAAAAAGCAGCCATTCAATTCCTATGTTTCAGTTCCAAAATTCGGCTCAAATAATTGGGCCATCTCCGGTAATAAATCCAAATCTGGGAAACCCATCTTATCCAATGATCCACATGTAGATGCGAGACTGCTTCCCGGAACTTTTTATCCGATCGGTTTGATTTGTCCTGAATTCAAAGCTGTGGGAATTGCAACTCCAGGAATTCCAGGGATTCTTTGCGGAAGAAACGAGTTTGTTTCGTTTGGAGTGACCAATGCATATGGTGACAGTCAAGACCTATTCATTGAAGAAGTTGAAGGTGATTTTTATCTACAAGGCGATCAAAAAGTTCCTTTAGGAAATCGTACAGAAATCATCAAGGTGAAAGACAGTTCTGATGTTGTGATTGAAATTCGATCTACAAAAAGAGGCCCTATCATTTCAGACTTTCCTTTGTTTAACATTCAGACCGAAGATCAAGTAAGCCTGCGATGGTCATTGACAGAAACCGAAAGCTCTTCTTTTGGTCTAGAACGTCTTTTGGAAACCAAAAATGTAGGTGAGTTCAAAGAGGCATTGAAAGGAATGGATGTGATGTTTTTCAATTTTGCCATTGCCGATATTCATGGAAATATTGCACACCAATCGACTGGTTTGGTTCCAAAACGAGCAGGAAAAAATGGTGAAGTTCCTCAAATAGGGAATCAAGATGATACTTGGTTGGGATTCATTCCAAAAGATAGTTTACCAAACATGTCAAATCCCGAAAGAGGATGGATTGGAACAGCAAATCATGATACTAGGCCCGATGATTACCCGTATTATTATTCCAATCACTTCTCTCCTTATTATCGCTACAAACGCATCAGTGAAATCTTTGCAGAAGAGAAAAAGTTTGAAGCGGAAGATCTATGGAAAATGATTTTTGATGTGACCAATACGCAAGCTTATGATCTTAATCCAATTTTCGTTACAGCTCTAAACGCTTCTGAAGAAACCAGAGATCTTGCTGACATCTTGAAAAGTTGGAATCAAGAAGATGATATTGACGAGGTAGGTGCGGCCGTTTATACCGTTCTTTACAACGAATTGTTGTATCTCATTTTGAATGACGAACTACCCGATCGGTTAGAAGATCAATTCTGGGAAAATGTGTATTACTGGAATCAAAGGACAGACGAAATGATTGTCAATGGACATCCTTTTATTGACAATCGATTGACTCCAAAGAAAGAAACCATTTCAGAATTAATTGTTGAGGCGGGTATAAAAACGAAAGCTTTTCTTTCAAATCGTTTCGGTAAAAACCCTGCAAGTTGGACATGGGGAAAGCTGCATACAGTGAACTTTATGAGTCCCATTCGACAGAGCGGTTTTGGAAGTGAATTTGTGGGTGGCGAACTGCTTCCCAAAAGAGGATCCAACCAAACGTTGAACAGAGGTGGGTTTATCAAAACTGAGGACCGTACTTACGATACCAGCTGGTTCAGTTCTTTTCGAATGGTTGCAGATATGAGCGACGATGAAAAGATCATGGGTGTGGTTTCTGGTGGAAGTGCCGCACGCGTTTTTCATCCCTACTATAAATCCCAGTTAGAAGCCTGGAAAAACGAAACATGGATTCCTTATTGGTTTTCTAAAGACAAGGTTTTAGAAAATGCAAGACACGAATTAACTCTTGATTAGACATTAGACTGCTTCGCTTCTAGACACGAGACTAAAGACTGTTTTTGAATTTATCAGAAAGTCTTTTGTCTAAAAGTGAAACGGTCTTTTATCTTATCGTCAGATGGCTTTATCTAGAATTCAAATTATAAGTGTCTTTTATGATTTCTTTTATATTTCAAGCCTTACCTTTGTAGGACAAAACAAAAACGATGTTTCCAGTAGAAAAAATTCGTGAAGATTTCCCGATTTTACAAAGACAGGTAAACGGAAAGCCTTTGGTTTATTTTGACAATGCAGCCACTTCTCAAACTCCGAAAGTGGTGATGGACGCTATTGTAGATTATTACACCAACTACAATGCAAACATTCATCGAGGAGTTCATACCTTGAGTCAAGAGGCTACGGACAAGTATGAACAAGCTCGAATCAAACTTCAAAAGCATTTTAACGCCCGTAACGCGTACGAAATCATTTTTACTTCTGGTACTACACATAGTATCAATATGGTCGCTTCAGGGTTCTCTGAGCTTCTTAAGGAAGGAGATGAAGTCATTGTTTCTGCACTAGAGCATCATTCCAATATTGTTCCTTGGCAAATGTTATGCGAAAGAACGGGAGCAAGCTTGAAAGTCATTCCCATGAATGAAGATGGAGCCTTGATCATGAGTGAATACGACAAACTTCTCTCTGACAAAACCAAACTTGTGTTTTGTAATCATATTTCGAATGCTTTGGGAACGATCAATCCTGTGGAAGAAATCATTCAAAAAGCGCATCATGTAGGTGCGGCTGTTTTGATTGACGGGGCTCAGTCTGTTCCGCATATGCAAGTCGACTTTCAATCTTTGGATGTTGATTTTTATGTCGCTTCTGCACACAAAGTTTGTGGCCCTACGGGGATTGGGTTTTTGTACGGAAAACAAGAATGGTTGGAGAAGTTGCCTCCATATCAAGGTGGTGGTGAAATGATTGAAACTGTTACGTTTGAAAAAACAACATACGCAGGCTTGCCACATAAGTTTGAAGCGGGAACTCCGGATATTTGTGGGGGAATTGCCTTTGGTGTTGCCATCGATTATGTAAACGCTATTGGATTGGACAAAATTGCAGCTTACGAACAGGAGTTGTTAGAATACGGAACTGAAAAACTGTTGGAGATCGAGGGTTTAAAAATCTTTGGAACTTCTCATAAAACCTCTGTAATATCTTTTAATGTTGAAGGAATTCATCCGTACGATATTGGTTCTATTTTGGATAAATTAGGTGTCGCAGTTCGCACAGGTCATCATTGTGCTCAACCGATTATGGACTTCTATCAAATTCCGGGCACTGTAAGAGCTTCTTTTGCGTTTTACAATACCAAAGAAGAAATTGATGCGCTTGTCAAAGGTTTGAAAAGAGCCATTATGATGCTGGCTTAGTTTTTGTTTCTTCTTTTCTATCTTTACTCAAAATCAGTTACTAAAATTTAAACGTGTGAAAGGACGAATCATACCTGCATTTCTTTTTTGTTTGCTCTTGATGGGTTGCCCTCCATTGCCTCATCATTATGTTCCTATGTATAAAATTGAATACAAAAGTTTTGGCCGAAGTGGGTCCGAGTATATTCTATTGGAAAAAAGCACATTGAAATATGTTGAGAATAGAGAAGATACTATAGTGAATCGACTTAAGCGCAAACACTATAAAGCACTTCATGAGTATTTAAAGGAAATTAATCTAGACTCATTGAGAACTTTGGAGATCCCTTCTAAAAAACATCAATTTGATGGAGCCTTGGCTACAACATTGACTATTACAGATCCTAAACCTGAAGGATACAGGAGGCAAACCTTTGATATCCTTAGGCGCATGGTAGTGATCACAGGTTGGACACCGGT
>CAZTFN010000102.1:0-11986 GCA_964612905.1 uncultured Flavobacterium sp.
TAGAAGCCTATCCAGTTCCTACGGAGGAGGTACAACAATTGAATTATGTTTCTGAATTAAATGCATCTTCATTTCAAGAGCAGTTCAATTCAATTCATGAAACTCCTTGGGAAGAAAGACATACGATTTCTTTGAATTTCTCACTTACCAAACGCAAGCAGTTCTTTCATGAAATCAAAGATGAGAATCAGTTTGACTTGATCTATTTTGATGCCTTCGGAGCTCGAGTACAACCTGATTTATGGACTGAAGATATCTTTGCCATTATGTTCAAAGCCCTAAAAGAAAATGGAATCTTGGTCACCTATTCAGCCAAAGGATCTGTTCGTCGAGCGATGCAAGCAGTAGGTTTTGAAGTAGAACGCCTTCCCGGACCGCCGGGTAAGAGAGAAATGTTGCGAGCCGTGAAACCTATAAGTTGATCTGTGCCACTCCTGTGATTTCCAATTGCTTGTTCTGGACAAAAGAGATCAACGAGACCTTTTTATCTGAAAAGTCTTTGAGCGAAACTTTCAAAGAAGCTTTATTTCCTGAATCGAATAACAACTCGGTTTCTTTCAATACCACATTCGAGTTAGATAAGGTTCTATTACTATTCTCGCCGCGTTTAACATGAGTGATACTATTCTCTAAAAGATAGGCAACCTTTAAGGTTTTGCTTTGAGTTTCTCCCGTCACTTTAAAGGTTAACTGCACATCATTACCTTCTTTTTTCTGATCAATAGTAATGGTGTTTGAAGAACTTTCATTCAAATAGGACTTAATCTTTTTTCTCAATTTATAGCTGTCCGAACCTACAAAATGTTCTCTTCCATTCACAACGATCTGTGGAGTGTATACACGTCGCTCTCTAAATTGGGTCGCGTAATCGTATTGCAATTCGGTAAACTCTCTTTTGCTAAACGGGTCCTTCCATCCCAATCGATTCCAATAATCTACATGATAGGACATCACGAATACATTTTGATTTTTGTATTCTTCCTTGACCAATTCCACCAATCGATCTGCAGGTGGACAACTGCTACATCCTTGCGACGTGAACAACTGAATCAGTACAAAAGAATCATTGTTTGGTTTGGGATCACTTGAGAACAATAAGATTGAGAATAAAAAAATAGAGAGGTACTTCATGAGAGTTTTGATTTGTGATTCAGTCGAAAGGAATTTTCTGACTTAACAAGGAACGCCGTGAATAAACGTTAAATTTTTATCTTCGTATCTAAAATAGACTGAATATGAAGTTCCAAAGAATGTATGGAAAGAGAAAGCGATCAAACCCTAGAAGAGGAATTTTCTTGGTGCTATTATTAGCGCTAGCCTTGCTTCTATGGTTCAACGCCGAATCTTTGATGCACAGATTTTTCTAATCATTTCTTGAATTTTCTTCCTTTCCAAGTATACTGCGCGAAGATGGATCTAAAGGCAATATAAGTGCTGAAGAACGGATAGAGGATGCTAGAAAATCCAGCATCTCGAATCCTCTTCTTTTTTCCTCTGTAGAAGTGAGAAGTGATCGAAATTAAATGATAATCCACACCTGCTTTCAGTAAGCAAACAAGCAAAAATGTTTGGTAGTACTGTCTATCCAAAAGGAACAGTACAAAACTTACAATCATACTCAAATTCATCAGGAAGACGATCAATCCAATGAATTTGGTAAACAGTAAATCATAAGAACTTGATTTTGCAGCCCACCTGGTTTTTTGCTCAATGACTTCTTGCCATAATTTTAATGGAAGTGTTTCGACAAGAGCTGAGGTCGATTTCAAAAAATGAACTTTTTCAGGATGCGTTTTAACGAACTTCTCAAATAGGAAAACATCATCGCCACTGGCAATTTGATCATTTCCATCAAATCCATTTAAAGCTAAGAAGGTATCTTTCTTATAGGCTAGGTTGGCTCCATTGCACAAGAACGGTTTTCTAATTCCGAATCCACCCATGGTTGCACCTTGTAAACTTAAGAATTCTAAAATTTGAAAATGTTCTACAAACGAGTAATCGACCGAAGCGTAGGAGACCGGTCCTACCACCATTTCAGCTTGTTCTTGCTGAATGAAGGAGGCAAAGGTTGAAAGCCATTTTGAAGGCAATAGACAATCGGCATCTGTGGTGAGAATCCATTCGAATCGTGATTGATGAATTGCTGTTTTGATGGCATCCTTTTTTGGTGAATTGGAACTTCGTTGATTGGAAAGTATTTGAAAGTTGATGCTCGAATTATTTAAATGCTGTTCAATGATTTGGATCGAATAGTCTTCTGAGTTATCATTCACAAACAAGATTTCAAATTGATCCTGTGAATATTCCAAGTTCTTAATTGAATCGAGTAACCCGGGTAAGTTCCGAGCCTCATTTCTAAATGGAATGATTACTGAAAAACTGGTTTCTGTAACATGCTCATGAATCTCAAACTTTTTCAATTGATAGAAACCATAGATGAATGAGAGCATCAAGATGCAATACAATCCTGTGATTATGTATAAAGTGGTGATCATGCAGTAACCGGTTTGAATTTCAATACAAAATAGCTACCGATGATCGCGGGCAATACAAAGTTGAAAAGCCACATTAGTGTTGTAATGGTGAGAACAATCAATGGAGACATCGACAAAAATGAAAACACAAAAACAGCGACAGAACCCTTCACCACAAAATCAAAGATCGAAAGCATGGGGATAACGGAAGCAATAAAATACATTGCTGCAATGGAAGACATACAGATGATATAGGAGACTTCCACATCAAATACAGTGACTAAAAAATAAAATTGGTGTGAGAAAATTAAGTACCGGACAAGACTCAAAAGAAGCACCCAGCCATCTTCTTTGATATTTACTTTGATAAAGTTTTCGCGGAGCCACGTATTGAAAAATGAAAGCTTGTGACGAAAAAGTATGAGTAAACAAAACACAAAAGTTCCTAGAATCACGAGATGATAGGTGTTCTCTAGGTAGATGTTTGAAGTAAAATCACTTAAGTAATAAATGCCTGCATATCCAATAATCATGGTCACAAACAGTTGATAAAAATTACCCACAAAATTCTGCAGTACAACACTTTTTCGATTCGCTTTTTTATAGAAAAGTGCTTTTGCTCCGTATTCTCCAATGCGATTGGGAGTTATCAATGCAAAAGAATGTGATGCTAAACTCTGTGTAACGGCCTCATTAAAAGAAATGGGTTTTATTTTGCTGGCAAGTATTTTCCATTTAGCAATTTCAAGCGTCCAGTTAAGCCCTGTGAAAGCGATTAAAATGAGGGCTATAAAGGGATTCGTAACCTTTGAGTTACTTAAGGTTTTCTGAAACTCTGTAATACTCAATTCTGAATTATTTGCTAGGGTATGATAAATGAAGTAACTCAATAAAACTAGAATGACAAGTTTGAAAACAAGCCACAAGAATTGCTTAGATTTGTATGAAGTTGAACGAATCACTGACACAAAGAACGCAAAATTTGGGTACTGAGAAAATCATTTTAGGAATCGATCCAGGAACTACCATTATGGGATTTGGATTGATCAAGATTGTTGGAAAGAAAATGGAGTTTCTACAGCTCAACGAATTGCACCTCAAAAAATACACCGATCACTATCTAAAACTCAAACTCATCTTTGAGCGTACGGTCGAGTTAATCGACACCTATCATCCGGATGAAATTGCGATTGAAGCCCCGTTCTTTGGAAAGAATGTGCAATCCATGTTGAAGTTGGGAAGAGCACAAGGAGTAGCCATGGCAGCTGGATTATCAAGAGAGGTTCCCATTACTGAGTACTCTCCAAAGAAGATCAAAATGGCGATCACAGGAAATGGAAACGCTAGCAAGGAACAAGTAGCAAAAATGTTGCAAAGCTTGCTTAAAATTAAAACCTTACCAAAGAACCTAGATGCTACAGATGGACTCGCAGCAGCGGTGTGTCATTTCTATAATTTAGGTCGCCCAAGTCAAGAGAAAAGCTATACAGGGTGGGCCGCGTTCGTAAAACAAAACCCTAAGAAGATTAATTAACAGTGATCAGTGAAAACAACTAACATTGACCAATTAGCAATTATCAGTTAACAAATAAGAATGTTGGGAACTAATCCATAAAAATGTTATGAAATTAGAAAATAACCCACTTCAAAATAAGTCCTATGATTTTGCTATTTTGATTGTAAAGCTAGCAAGGAGGCTAATGAAAAATAACAGAGAATATATTTTATCCAAGCAGTTGTTGCGGTCAGGTACATCTGTAGGTGCGAATATTGTGGAAGCTAATGGAGCAATATCAAAAGCTGATTTTTCGGCAAAAATGTCAATCGCCTATAAAGAGAGTTTGGAGACCAAATATTGGCTACACCTTTTAAAAGATGTCGATGATATTATGGAATACGAATTCAAAGATCTTCACTTCAAAATTGATGAAATTTCTAAGATTTTATTTTCCATATTGAAAAATACCCGAATAAATAAGTAATCTCGATAACTGATAACTGATAACTGATAACTGATAACTGATAACTGATAACTGATAACTGATAACTGATAACTGATAACTGATCATTGATAAATGGCTGGAATTTATATTCATATACCTTTCTGCAAACAAGCATGTTATTATTGTGACTTTCACTTCTCCACTTCCTTAAAAAAGAAAGACGAGCTAATCTCTTGCTTAATTAAGGAGATTGAACTCAGAAAAAATGAATTAAAGAGTGAGGTCGTAGAAACCATCTATTTTGGTGGTGGAACTCCGAGTATGTTGAGTCAGTCAGAAATTGATCGGATCATTCAAGCAGTGTATCACCATCATGAAGTAATTCCAAATCCAGAAATTACTCTAGAAGCCAACCCTGATGATCTGTCTGAAGAAAAGATCATTGAGTTGTCCAAATCCAAAGTCAATCGACTAAGTATTGGAGTCCAGTCCTTTTTTGAGCGCGATTTGAAATTGATGAATCGAGCTCACAATGCTAAAGAAGCTAAACAAAGTCTTGCAATTGCCAGTCAATACTTTCAAAACATTTCTTTGGATCTGATTTATGGAATTCCTGGATTGACCAATGAGCAGTGGCTCGAAAATATTCATACTGCCTTGTCTTTTGGGGTACCTCATATCTCAAGTTATGCTTTGACTGTAGAACCAAAAACAGCATTGGAATCATTTATCAGTAAAGGTGTTATTGATCCAGTAAACGATGACCAAGCGCAAGAGCAATTCAATATTCTAATCAAAGAGCTGGAGCAAGCTGACTTTGTGAATTATGAGTTGTCCAATTTTGGAAAAGAGGAGTTTTTCAGTAGAAACAATTCGGCCTATTGGCAAGGGAAACACTACTTGGGAATTGGACCTTCGGCGCATTCATTCGATGGAAATGGACGCGGATGGAACGTAAGAAACAATGCTAGATACATCAAAGCTATTCAGCAGGGAGAACTACCCATTGAGCGAGAAATTTTGTCGAAAACGGATCGTTACAATGAATACATCATGACGGGTTTACGAACCATGTGGGGCGTTGATTTGGAAAAAATCAAATCCGATTTTGGAATTAAGTACTACGACTATCTATTACTACAATCGGAGAAATATCGTGAAGAAGATTTGTTGTATATTGAGCTTGCTCGCCGAGAAGGCGAGGGAGACAAACTCAAAACAACCCAAGAAGGGAAGTTCTTGTCAGATGGAATTTCTTCGGATCTCTTCAAGTTAAATCTTGAATAGCAAACTGTCATTTCGAGCGGAGTCGAGAAAACTCAAGGTTCTAAACTCAGTTTCTTGACCTTTCTTGAAGCACTTAAAACAAGTTCATCATAAATGATTGCACAAATACAATACAATTCGAGAAAACTCTCAATTGACCTAACCAAACCCATTGATATCTCAATTCCATTAAGAAATGGAGATGATAATGTGAGCGCTTGGTATATTGATCCGCCCAAAATTTTTCCAGTAAGCACAGAAAATTGGGTTGGCGCCGTAAACCAAGGCGGAGATGTGAATTTCAATAACATTCAGTTCAATCCCCATTCACATTGTACACATACCGAAACAGCAGGACACATTACTGAAACCGTTCATTCCATTCATAAAAATCTGAATCAGTTCTTTTTTCTTGCTGAGGTGGTGACCATTCCACCAGAAGGCAAAGAAGGTGATTTTGTCATTACCAGAAGACAACTGCAGTATGCTCTTGGGAATAAGAAACGAGATGCTATTGTCATTCGAACATTGCCTAACCAGAAAGATAAAAAGGCGATGAACTATGAGCATACGAATCCGCCTTATTTGGAAGAAGATGCGGCGATTTATTTGAGAGAAAAAGGAATCAAACACTTGTTAATTGATTTACCTTCTGTAGATCGAGAAAAAGATGAAGGCCAACTGCTTGCACACAACGCATTCTGGAATACGGCAGGTGACTTGCAATTGGATGCCACCATTACAGAATTCATTTATGTTCCGAATGTAGTCCAAGACGGAGCCTATTTCTTGAACTTGATGGTCGCGCCTTTTGAGAACGATGCAAGTCCTAGTAAGCCTGTCCTGTACGAATTAATTTGATGAGATGAACTCTGACATTAATCCAAGCATTCATAACATCTTGAAGGTTTTGTTGATTTGTATTGGGTGCTATTTTTTTTATTCACTGATTGATGGATCGGAATTTATAAATAGGCATTTTTTAGATCCAAGTAGGGAACCTAGTCGTATTAGATTTGCAGGTCTTTTAGTGACGTCCATACTAAAGTATGTCTTTTTATGGTCGTCAATAGTCACCTCAGTATTTGTATTATATATGTTATTCATGAGACGAAGAAAATTTAGAAAAAAACACATCATACCGAGCGCGATAATTATAGTCTTGACAATGGTCATTGCTTCTGGAACCTATTCAGATATTTCTGTGGACGATCTTGCTAAAGAATATGTGAATGATCAATCTATGTTCGTGGATATTGACGGAATGCAAGTTCATTATCGAGACGAAGGGCAAGGAATGCCCGTTGTGCTGATCCATGGAACTGCGGCATCTTTGCATACTTGGGATGATTGGACCTCAGAATTGATAAAAACACATCGTGTGATTCGAATGGATTTGCCAGCATTTGGATTGACCGGACCTAATAAGACTAGAGACTATTCCATCAAGTCTTACAAGAAGTTCATGGATGATTTTATCACTCAAATGGAGATTGATTCCTTTCACTTGGCAGGAAATTCATTGGGTGGAAATATTGCTTGGAACTATGCTTTAGAACATCCAGAAAAAGTGCAGAAACTGATTTTGGTTGATGCCAGTGGTCTGCCCACAGGAAAACCCAAACCATGGATCTTTAAAATGGCAAATATTCCAGTATTGAATACGGGCTTCTTGTACTACACTCCAAAGTTTTTGATTGAAAAGAACATCAAAGAGGTCTACGCCGATGATTCAAAAATCACGGATCAATTGTTGACCCGATATCACAAAATGGCCTTACGAGAAGGAAATCGACAAGCTTTTGTAGACAGAGCCAAGTTGGATTTCAAGCAAGATTCGTTAACCACCATTGATCGATTAAAATCCATTCAAAATCCGACATTACTGATTTGGGGTGAACAAGACGATTGGATTCCATTAGTTTGTGGAAAAGCTATGAATGAGAATATTCCAAATTCAACATTAGAGGTGTTGAAAAACTCGGGGCATGTTCCCATGGAGGAGAATCCAGAAGAGAGCGTAGAAATGTTGAAACGGTTTTTAGAAGAGAACTAATTCTTCAAATACTTCTTCGGAATTCCTTCCCTTCCTTTCGAACTCATGGCCCACACCATATTGGTAATCCACCATCGGTCACCAGAGTAAATCAATTGATAGCTGTTCACTCCCCAGCCTTCTTCACCATCCGAATCTTTTCCATAAAAGCTTTGCATCACATGAGCAATGCCTTTAAACTGTTCTACAATTTCACCTTTTCCTGTTTCAAAATAACCATTGGTGTAATAGTCATCAATCATTGAAGTTAAAAATTCATCTAGGTTCATGGTTTCATGCAATTGTTGTCCATTTTCTTCTCCAGTCACCGTAAATCTTGCAGATGGTAAAAACAAGGTTCTGAAGTAGGCAGTATCTATTTGCTGCCCTTTTTTAACCGAGACTATTTTTTGAGTTTCATTAATGATGCTTCTCACATCTTGATAGACTTTTTTATCTTGAGAAGAAACTTGAAGGCTTAGAAAAGCAATCGCAATGAGGATCGTTTTTTTCATAATTTGGAATAGTTAGTTTCAACAAAAAACTAGAAAAGATGAAGAACTTGAATCTAATATAATGTTAATTAACAAATCTTTAAGCAGGGCAACTGAGCGTAAACCTGTAGTCTTTTAAATAGGAAAGGGGCTATTTTTAGAAAAAATAAACTCTTACCAAGAGTGTCAAAAGAATGGCAATGACAACTACTTGAAATATTCGTCGCAATCGTTGAAGCTTTTGTTGATCAATCTCTTTTTTAGAAACTTTTTGATAGATTACCAGCATACTATTTCCTAAATCAAATCCGGGCAAAGGCAATAGTTGAAGAAAGACGATCAATAGTAAAAGACTTGAGCATAGGAATAAGTATCCGCGAATATCTTTAATCTGTCCGATGCTAAAGAATCCACCCATTCCTTTTTCATCGGGCTGGGAGATGGGAACAATGGTTCTAATGAATTTGTATTGGGATTGATAAGATTTCAATACATCAGAAAATCCTTGAGATTCAGAAGTATAGGTTAGCTGATCAAATTGTTTAGGCATAAAAACTCCTCCGATAGTTTTGTTTTTGGAATCAACAAAGGCTGAGATGACATCAACAGAGTTGATTACCATCTCCTTTACGGAGTTATTTCTTTCAATTTTAATTTTAGGATCAACGTCGCTATTTAACAGTAGTAAGTTGATGTCGGAGAATTTTACGATTTCCTCATCGTTGATTTGTAGAATTTTATCACCATCTTCAAATCCTAATTGGGAGGTAAAAGAGTTTCCTTGAATCCCATAAATTGCATCCTTATTTAAGAGATATTGCTTTTCATGCGAGAAGGTCAAACCAAATGTTAAGATGATAGATAGTAGCAGGCAAGTGAGCATTCCACTGAACTCAAAAATTGCTTGTTTCAATGAAATTTCATGTTGTGAAATCGATTTTTTCCTTTTTGTGATCCAATAGGGTATTCGTGCTCCAATGAGGTAAATTAATATGGATAGGATTAGCATAGAACAATTTTCTCTATTCAAATGTAATTGAATTCGTCGAATTAACATGTAAATTTACCAGAGATCAAATTGAATCTCATCGAATGTTGATTAAAAAAGTTACGATCATGAAAACAACTCTCAAACTTGAAGAATTGGTTCAGTTCTTATTTGGAATTTTTCTTTTTACCCAACTCGACTATGCATGGTGGTGGTTCTTGGTGTTAATCTTGGCTCCAGATATTGGAATGCTCGGATATATTATCAATACTAAAGTAGGAGCAGTTATGTATAATGTTTTCCATCATAAAGGATTGGCTTTGCTTATTTTGATCATAGGGATGTACCAACAAATTTCTTACTTGGAGTTGGTGGGAATTATCCTATTTTCACATTCAGCGATGGATCGTATGCTAGGTTATGGATTGAAATACGAGGACAGTTTTCAGAATACACATTTAGGAAAAGTAGGAAAATGAACATAGAACAACTTCACAATTACTGTATGTCCAAAAAGGGAGTTACCGAGCATTTTCCTTTTGATGAGGTTACCTTAGTATTTAAGGTAATGGGGAAAGTATTTGCAATTACAGGCTTGGATAGTTGGGAGCGAGGTGAGACTAAAATGAACCTCAAATGTGATCCTGAATGGTCGGAGGAGTTACGAGGCGAATACGATGCCATCAATCCAGGATGGCATATGAATAAAAAGCACTGGAATACCATTACCTTTAATGAAGATGTTTCCGATCAGTTTGCTTTTGAATTGATTGACCATTCATACGATTTGGTGGTGAAGGGACTGACAAAAAAATTAAAAGCCGAACTAAACAGCCTTTAGTTAAAATGAACATAGAGCAACTTCGTGAATACTGCATTTCAAAGAAAGGGACTTCAGAACATTTCCCTTTTGATAACGATACGCTGGTTTTTAAGGTGATGGGCAAAATGTTTATTATGATTCCTTTAGATCGATGGGAAAATGCACACGAGGTTTCTATCATCAAATTAGATCCAGAAGAGGCATTGGAGTTAAGAGATCATTACGAGGGAATTATAGGTGGATTTCAACAAGGAAGAAAGCCTGATGCGAGATATGTTCATGACAAACATTGGAACACTATTGAAAATAACAAAGATGTCTCTCCACAATTTTTAGGAGAATTGATTGATCGTTCCTACAATCTTGTGATCAAGGGACTGACAAAAAAATTAAAAGAAGAACTGCGAAATCTAGAATAACGATGTCTTTTAATATTGCTGAGAGTAAAGAATTCAATGAGCTTTCTTTTTATTCCATGTCTCATCCAGATAGGAACTATTTTATACATCAACATGTTGTGGATGCCTATCAAGCCCAAGTTTCAAACAAGGAAACAAAACCAATTGCTGTGATCTTCGCTTTATTAGGATTGCATCTTTATTTGGAAGAAGGTTATACTGGGAGGGAAGTGCAGTTAATGCATATGAAGATCGCCAAAAACAAACCAGCAGTTTGGCCGAAGGTTGTCTTCCCAGAAAGTAGAGGTGAAATTACCATTCAAGATATATTAAAACTTGAATCTTCAGAGGACAAAGATGCTATGATTCGAAATTGGTGTGAATCGGTATGGAATGCTTATTCCGAAAGTCAACAAGCCATTCGAGATTTCACTAAACCCTACAGGAGTTACTAAAACAGTTTTCGATATTCAGATGGACTCATCTTCTTAATCATCTTAAACTGTCGATTGAAATTAGACAAGTTCCCAAATCCACTTTCATACGCGATCAAGGAAATAGAAGCGTCCTTTTTTTGTTGTAACAACTTACAAGCGTGCTCAACTCTCAATTCTGTTAAGAACTGAATATAGGTCTTGTTCGTTCTCCTTTTAAAGTATTTACAAAAAGCATTTTTAGTCATGGAAGCTACCTCTGAAATTCGTTCTAAACTAATGGCTTCATCAAAATTTTCCATGGTGTAACTCATCACGTCTTGCATGCGTTTTCCTTCGTTAACCGTGTAATTCTTTTTGTAAATGAAAGAGGATAAAGATTGTTTTTTCGCCTTTGACATCAATTTCAAAATGTTCAAGAGAATCACAAAACGTTCTAATTTTGAACTTTCCTTAAGCGAAAGGAAAGCGTCTTGTAAACTTTGTAAATGGGAAGTCACTCGAAAGCCATTGGTAATTCTTCTAAAAAATGATCGAACTTCTGAAAGCTCTTCCAATTCAAAGAACCTTTCGCCAAAACTCTCTTGGGTAAAGAATAAAGTCAGCATGAGTGATTTTTCCTCAGCATTCGGATCACTTTTAAAGACATGTGGAAGATGTCCATCAATTGCCAGAACATCGCCTTTTGAATAGGAAGAGACAGTATCTCCTACGATCAAAGTTCCTGCGCCTTGCACAACATAACTCAGCTGAATCTCTTCATGTTCGTGCAATTTATCATAGAATACCAATTCATGATCCTCCTGATAGATCAGTGAATCCTCTGTTGGTTTTGGTATTTGAAATGGGAATACTTTCATTATCAGTTATCAGTTATCAGTTATCAGTTATCAGTTATCAGTTATCAGTTATGAGTTGTTGGTGTCTGTTGTTTAATTTAGCCCTTAGCCCTTAGCCCTTAGCCCTTAGCCCTTAGCCCTTGCCTTCGACTTCGCTCAGGCACCAAGCTATTTGTATCAAAGAGGCAAAATCTCAGAGTGACAAAGCTTCGTGAGTTTTTAATCATGATTAATATGTGTAAAATATATTTACCACGCATTACTATATTTTCGAACTTACTCATTACTC
>CAZTFN010000103.1:0-11980 GCA_964612905.1 uncultured Flavobacterium sp.
AAAGCTGGAGCTGGATTGAATGATGCTGTAAACTAATACAAACACATCCAACTAAATATAAAGAACCCTGACAGTAACTGTCAGGGTTTTTTTATTTCCAAAATTTTTCTACATTTAAGAAAAAAAGTATTTGTTTGAGTTAAAGCCATATAAAGGAAGCCTTCTCATTGCCGAACCATCCATATTGAATGACAACTCATTCAACAGATCTATCATACTTCTGACTGAACATAACGAGCAGAGTTCTGTAGGTTTTATTCTCAACAGACCTTTAAAATTCACCTTAAAAGATATCATACCTGAAATTGATTGTTCTTTTACAGTGTATCAAGGTGGTCCTGTAGAACAAGACAATTTATATTTCGTACACAATATACCGGACTTGATTCCGGACAGTATCCAAGTGAGTGATGATATTTTCTGGGGTGGAAATTTCAACTCTTTGAAAAGTTTATTGACAGAAGGGAAAATCAAAAATACCGAGATTCGATTTTTCTTAGGGTATTCTGGATGGGGAACACATCAGCTAGAAGATGAACTCTTGAATAATTCTTGGTTCGTATCAGAGAATGATTTTGAAAACATTTTCTCTGCAGACAATGAATCACTTTGGAAAAACAAGCTCATGCAAAAAGGTGGCGAATACAAGATCTGGGCAAATGCTCCGAGTGATATCCACCTCAACTAATTACTTTCCTGTAATTTCTAAGATTTTTAAACTGGACCGAAGTTTCTTTGAGAAATCAGTTTTGAACTCTTTTTTCCTGTAATGCGTAACTGGTTGAATGCCCATGATGGAATTGGTAATGAAAATCTCATCTGCCTTTTGTATTTCAAAAGGCGTCATAGCCGACTCTTCTATTTCAATTCCCTCTTTCTTCTGTAGCATTTCAATAACCTTTCCTCGCATGACTCCCTTCAAACAACCTTCAGAAAGTGGTGGTGTCTTTACGGTGTCTCCTTTGACCAAGAAAATATTGGAATTAGTTACCTCTACCACTCCTTTTCTTTCATTCAACAACACACAATTGTCCAAATCGTTTTCTTCCGCATACACACTTGCCAAGGTATTGACGAGCTTGTTGGCGGATTTGATGGTAGAAAGATATCCTGAATTCACATAGAAGTCTTTGTACAAATCAATACGATAGTTTTCTTTGGTTTTGTAATTGATAGTATCTACTGTGATCAGATAGTCGACATCATTGGTTTTCGGAGTATAAAAACCACCATCTTTTCGAAATACAGAGAGTCGAACGCGCAATTGAGTATTGCTTTCATGTGTTGCTACAGTTTTTAAAATCTCTTCTTCTAGGAATTCCAAGGTAAACTCGATGGGAATCCTCATACGAATCATACGCATAGAGGCCATCAAACGGAAGTAATGCTCTTCCCAGAAAATGACTTTTCCATTTAGAATTTTTACTGTTTCAAAAACAGCATCACCATAGTTAAAGGCTCTGTTGGCTGGGCTTATTTTTACATCCTCAAAGGCAAGAAGTTCTCCGTTATAATTTACCATCGTTTTGTGCTAAAAAATCAGATGCAAATTTAAGGGAAAGAAAGTGATTAGAATAATAAAAAACCCTGACGATATTGTCAGGGTTCTATTTTGCTAAGCACCTATATTGTGCTTGAGTGTGTCTATTTGATTTTCCCAGAGTTGTTTGGCTTCTTCAACTTCATCTTCCTCCGCGAAATCCGTGATGATAAGAGAAACATCTCGTGTAATATCGTCTACTTGTATCCTGAATTCAAAGTAACTATCATCGTCTTCACTTTCCGTCCATTTGTATCGGGCTTTTTCATTATTACGTCTTGTAATAATCGTGGCTTCTTCTTCTGAATCGTCCCAAAAGAAAGTAATGACTTTACCTCTTGAGTTTACGCGATCTGCAAACCATTCTTCTAAACCGGAAGGGGTTGCGAAACATTGATAAAGCATACTTGGGGAAGCATGAATTGGAAACTCAATTTCATATTTGATTTTATCCATACTTTGATTGATTGTTTAGTAGATTGACAGCGTTATAGCCGATGTTAACTTGGACAATATAGGTAATTATTCCAGTTAAAAAAAATTAAAATCCCAACTTGCTTAGAACCAAAAATGAATTATATTTGCAGCCTTAATCACGGCGAGGTAGCTCAGGTGGTTAGAGCGCAGGATTCATAACCCTGAGGTCGGGGGTTCAAGTCCCCCCTTCGCTACAAAGGAAAAGCAGCTTTTTATAAGCTGCTTTTTTCGTTTGGGTGGAATATTTTCAGGTATCGGTAGGCAACCAATCTGGTGGTTTTACAAAGACCAATAACTTATTTTTAATTCCTCTTACTTTTCTGATTTTCTTATTTAGCCTTGAGATGCCATGAAAAAATACTTTGATCGGATTATTACTATTCAAAGGTTCCGAAATTCCGTAACGTACTTTTTCTACCTCTGGTTCAAACGTACCTAACATTCGATCCCAAATGATTAGGATTCCTGCATAGTTTTTATCCCAATATTGTCTATTTGAACCATGATGCACTCTGTGATGTGACGGTGTATTGAAGATGAACTCAACAGGTTTGGTTAATTTTCCGATGATCTCAGTATGCAATAAGGTTTGAAATACTTGTACGAACACTTCGGAGAGTAAGACCAGAATCGGATCGTATCCCAGCATGACAATAGGTAAGGAAAATACAATAGGCATAATGGCATCCAATGGCCCAAATCTATATGCGACTGACATATTAAAATGAGGAGAACTATGGTGCACTGTATGCGTAGCCCAACCTATTCCGATTCGATGCATCATCCGGTGTTCCCAGTAATAGGCAAAATCTGCGAGTAAGATACAGGTGATAATTGTCATCCAACTTAACTCTAGGTGTGGTAGGCTGAAATTGTTATAAATCCAAAAGTAGACTTTAGTAATGGCCAAGAAACCTAAAAGGATCTCTATGAGAAAGAATCCACCAAACGTAATCACATTGGCAATACTGTCTAAGATGATGTCCTTATCCAATCGTTTTAGATATGCATATCTTATAAGTTCCAATACGAAAAAAGGAATGATGATATATACCAAACTCAAGTCATTAAAAATGTAAAACCAATATTCTACATCTACCCACTCTAGTTTTTTAGATAAGTACTCAATCATAACCTATTGTCGTTTCCAAGTTTCAACACCGCTATAATCATAATACTCATAACTCAATTGAAAAGTATTCTCATCAACCATATCAATTTTGCAATCTATCTGATATTCTTTTTCCTCATATTTAAACCTGTAGGTTCCACTCCCCTTGTATCCATCAAAGTTTTTTAGCGTTAGGATTTTATTTCCCTCTGCTTTCTCTGAATATCCATTTTCGTCTACGTATTCATAAGTGTAGGCACTGTAAACAGTCCTTTCTTTTTGTATTTTATAAATGATGGAACCTTTGAAATCCTCTTCATTATAGGGCACTCTCCATTTACCTAGTATATAATCTGTATCTGAGTTGTACGTACTTTTTGTATCTGTACTCACTTGATTCGTAACCTCATTATTACGGTAAGAATTTACCTCTGGATAATTGGGTTCTATATTTTGTGATGCAACACTTGTTAAATGTGCAACACCTGTTATTAAAATAACAATGGCTAAACTTCTAAAAAGCAGTGTCGATTTTTTCATGAGAATAAAACTTATAATTTGCTGTAAATATGCTCATAATAGACAAAATAATTTTTGACTTATATCAAAATCTCCAAATAACTTAAAATTGAATACAAAGCGAGTAAGGACCAGATTGTAATCATTACCCAATAGAGTTTAGGAGACTCTTCTTTGGATACTTCTTCTACGAAATGAATGCTTTTGCTTTTCAACATATTGATCAGGCCCAAGAAAATAAAAATTGCCCAAAACCACTGCCAATCAAAATAGATGGCCAAACCCATTAAAATTAATGCTGATATGGTTTTCCAATGTTTCATTATATTACCTTCTTATTCTGCTTAATGTCTCCTGAGAAATACCGAGAAAAGAAGCGATGTATCCCAATTGAACTCTTTGTTCGATATTAGGAAAGTACTGCAAAAGCAATTGGTATTTTTCTTTGGCTTGAAGAAAAGACCACTCTTTCGAAAATTTATCAATAAACACGATCATTTCTTCTGCAAGAATTCTCGCAAAATTCCCAAAGTCTTTTGAGTCTTCTATGAGCTTTTGAAAATCATTGTAGCTAATTTGATATAAGCTGCTATCTTCTAAGCATTCGATCTCCTCATAACTTGGTTGTTGTGTGTAAAAACTATACCATGAAGTGATAAACTGATTCTCGTGATAAAACCAAGAAGAAATTTGTTTCTCTTTTTGAAAATGATAACTATGCAATACACCTTTTTGAATGAAGTAAAGAAAATTGGCTCTGTGTCCTTGTGAAAGGATAAGGTCCCCTTTCTTAAAACTTACTTTTAAAAAATACTGTTCAACCCGTTGTTCTAAACTTTTACTCAGAGAACACCGACTGTTTAATTGATCAAATAAATTTTGCATTTCAAAAGTGCTTTTTTTTGACATAAGTTGAACCTACATTCAAGGATGGATTCAGTTATCCCATGAACCATCGAAAAATAGTAAAATTAATTCTAATTAAGATTCTTAATGAATTGCATGACACAAAAAAAGAGCTACAAAACTGACTACAAACACCGTAAATACTGAATTCAATTAATGACCAGTCAAATTAATTAAAGGCATCATTGTCATCTTCATTAAGTTCAAAATCCATATCCCAGTCGAATGGATCTTGATCCAATTGGCCATAATCAAATCTTCCTTGACCTAAATCGAATTCTGGTGGTGGAAATACTCCAAATCCTTGTGGAGGAAATTGTACAACCATTCCCTGTGGTCCTAAGCCATCATGCAGTCCAAACCCCATATCTACATTGAATTGATCTTGCTCAAAACCATTAGGTTGCTCTTCAAGCATTCCGCCGAATAAAGGTGGAAGCTCTTCCTCTCCTATTCCTGGTGGTATCCATCCATGGTTCTGCTCAAAATCCATGTCTACATCCAATTCAACTTGATTCTCTTCGGCAATTTGACCAGCGCCAAGATGATTACCATCATCTAATATGGGCTGTTGATCTTGCACTGCCATATCATGTTCACCCAATCCATCATTCAGCCCTAAGCCTATTTGCTGATTATATACCTCTCCCATCTGATCATCTCCCATTACACCCCATGCAGGCGGTTGATCTTGTACCACCATACCTTGCTGCCCCAATCCATCCATTTGCTCTTCATGAACTATAACAGGTCCTTCATTTACCTCTTCTTCATCCAATGGATCATCATGCTCTTCTTGTACGCCAAAACTCCTTCTTTCATTGTATAAAAATAAGTACAGAGTTTCCACTAATTCTGCTGGGTCGCCTGGTTCGTAATTCCCTAATCGTTCTTCTACTTCTAATAAAATAGGCACTTTATCCTTGGCTTCACCTTCTTCCGTAGGAAGATCAAATCCAAAATTTTCTCCGATGGTTCGAAGTAAATCGCCCATAGTATTATAAAGTCCATCCGTTTCGTCATCTTCAACTTGTCTAAGCCATTCTGCATATGCATCATCCAGAAAGTCAGTAATTAGCTCATAGAAATCTTCTACTTCATCTAAGAACACCTCACTCCCCTGTTTAAGGCGCTGCCCTTGTTCCCATGTACTTGCGATTTGGTTTTGTATGAGGTTATCTACCTCCAAATAGATTGCAGTCACATCGTCACTAGTAGGAACTTCGTTACTCGCAGCTACTCTATTGCCTAAACTTATCATTGGGTCCGCAACAAGACCTATGATCCTATTGACTCCGCCGCCTCCTGCAAATAGGTTTAGCTTGTTTAAAAAAGCTGTATTGTACACACTCTTCATTGCATTCCAAGGATGTTCTCCTTGTGCAACAGGAATGTTTAAGTCCTCTGCTATTCGTAAAAATGTTTCTGTAGTACCTCTTGCCTGTTCGTACCGATATTCACTGAGAATGGCATTTTTAATTGTGGCATTTCTCACAATATGTCGTATGTCTTGACCTGCAACAGTCATAGCTTTGTGTTCATCGGTCCAAGCAGGTCGACTCAATACTAGCTCTCTAGTCCAGCTTTGAATTCTATCATCTCCCTTTTTTCTTTTCGCTTTTTCTTGTTTTACACGTTTGGCTTCTTCCATTGCCAGTTTCGAATATTTGCCTAAAAACTCATCAAGAGAATAATTTTTACCTTCTTCCTCTGGAAAGATAACATTACGAAAATACCTTGTTACGCCATACACTGACAAACCTAAATCAAGCAATCTATACTTCAATTCTGACAGAAGCCATACTCCTGTTGCCCCGGTTTTGGTTATATCTTCACCATCTACAGTGAACAATTGTATGGTCTCATTCTCCTTCCTTTGAACAAGATCTGTGTGATAGGATTGATTGGTATGATTTGTTTTTTCATATTGCCCATTCTTAGCTTTCTCCCCCATGATATCTGCTTCACTTTCCAAATCTTCATCGTCATTGATGTTTATATCCGTTTGCCTTTGTACAGTAGGTTGTACCCGTCCTTGTTTTTGTTGGACCACATGCCATGCTTCATGCGGTAGGTGCTGTTCTTGTCCAGAAGCCAAATGGATGTCGGTTCCTTGCGCATAGGCGTGTGCATTAAGTTGAGCAGGCTTATCCGAGTTGTAATGTACCTTTACATCGTCCATAGAATAACCCGACAAATTCTCAATACCTGTTTTTAAATCATCTGGTAATCCAGTGTTGTTTTGTTTTCGTTGCACTACCGATTTTGGTCTGTTGTCTTTTAAATAAAATCCACCTCCATCGCCTCTTACTTTTCGTTGCGCTGCTGATTGAAAAATCCTTGCCTGATTTCTCGTGTACGTAAGTTCTTCCATGTTGTTCTATTTCATCAAAAGCCGCATTTACGCCTTCAGTTTTCTTGAATTGCGAGTACTCCTTTCTAATAACGAAGGTTCTTTTTGTTTATCTGTAAGATACGTCTAACTGGTGATTGCAAATCGAATGAACTATGCTTCTAAAGCAGTTTTCAACCGCAGCAGTTCTGGAATACTTAAGTACCTCATATCACCATGAACTTCTGAATCCATGCGTGCTTGTTCAAAAGCTTCCGGATTTTCTGGATCATATAAAGTCTCGATTTCCTGAATTAATTTTAGCTTATCTGCATTCAATGATTCAACTTCTCCCTCAGGTCCAAGATTCTCAATCAAACGCAAAAGCTCATCAATACTTAGGTACATCATGGGCCCGTGCACATCAGCTTGTGCTCTTGCCATTGATATTTTTTGAGCATTATTACCAACCATTTGATCTATTTGCTGAATCAACTCCATTTTACGCATATCCAAACCTGGATCACGTTCCCGAACGGTTTCAAAGTTATGATCCTCAACTATGCCTTGTTGGTATTCGGGATGATCTACCTCTCTAAGATGATGTACAGGTAACACTGTTTCTTCATCCTGCCAACCGCTAGGTGCCGTACCTTCAAATTTCGAATACATTTCAGGAGGGTAAAGAATTTCTCCTGCATCATGGGCCCAATACGCAAGACCTAAGGGGCCAATGTATTTCCCTGAACGCCCAGTCATTGCAATTAGTCCCTGACCCGCTCGATCGTCTGTCATATGAGCAGTGGTGTAGGTTATTCCTGTAGATGTATAATGCTGTTGATTAAATGGAGGGATAGGATCTCTACCATGAAGAATATTGGTTTCAGGAGGTAGCTTTGAAAGGTGTTCTGCAGTTGGATCCAAACCTTTTCCAGTTACTCTTTTTCTAGTAGAATCGTTTGTTCGTATCGCTCTGTAAGTGGTTATTTCTAATCCTAAATCTTGGAGTGACGGCAATTTTGCTAAGGCTACCCTGAGAGTTTCCCACCCATTTTCATGTTCGGTCCATTTTTCTGCATCTGGCCCCATATATGAAGGAGAGTCTTCTTTATTTTTGCCCGGTTGGGTATAATTTCCAATAGAAAGGAGTTCTTCCCTAGATAATCCATAAGCCTCCGCTATATGATCTTTTTCTTCATAAGCGTTTTGCATAACATCTAGTACTTTACGTTCCTCATCAGTTAGATCCCGACCTTTTATTACAGTCTCATGCCAAACCCCGGATGTGTGAAGTTCTATAGTCGCTAAAATGGACCGTAACATCGTTGCATCGGCTGCTCCTGTTTCTCCTCTTTGGGCAATAAAGTCGTCCATTACCTGAATTGCCTCAGGACTCTCTTGTAGCACTAATTCTCTCAAACTAGCATCCTCTTTTAGTTCTTGTAGCGCATCTAGTATTTCTATATTGTAAGTGGCATCATCAGATGCTAGAGGGTGTCGTTGAGCAATATTTTCTTTTAATTGTCTGATCGGCAACGCTGTTCCTTGTTTTTCTTTCCGTTGCAGTACAGATTTCGGTCTATTATCTTTTAAATAAAACCCACCACTACTTCTTCCCATATTTCTATGAGCCGCTGCTTGTATCGTTTGATTCGTATTTCCTTTTGATTCTAGGCTTTTCACATTCGCTATTTTGATACTATATACTTGATAATATTCCTACTTTTTGATACAAATCTTTCTTTCTTCTTACTCCTCATCTTTCGAACCTGACTCACTTAATCTACGTTCAATTTCTATTTGATATTCCCTAGCTTGAGCTATTTGCTCTTTTGCTTCTTCAAACTCTCGATCTATTTGAGTATCTCTTTCCTGCGATGCCTTGATTTCATCTTCCATCTCGCCTCTTTTTTCGAGCGTTTTCATTTCACCATGCATTTCCATTGGGTCTTGACCAATCCCAGGAACTCCCCCTCCAGCTAAGGCACTACCAATATCACTTCCTACGGTCTCTGCCATTTGAACATTTAACTCAGTTCTCAATTCATCTCTCCTTTCATCTCCATTTTTTTGTTCTTCCATTAGAGCATTCAATCTATCTCTAGCCTCAGTCTCTTTAGCTTCCCAACCTCTTTGTGCTATTCGTAAACTTTCTGTTCTTGTAAGTCCTGTGACTGAACTTGTTTCTTCTTGCTCTTGAGGAACAAAAGCGCCATCATCGTCTGAATCGTCGTCCTCCGCTTTCGGAGCACTAGGCGAATTTCCAAATTGAATGGTTCCACCGAGCGATTTCATTTGAAGTGTTCCAATGCCTGATTCCAAACTTTTATCTCCCATTATATCAGCCTCCTGTTCTAAATCCTCATCATCATTGATGTCAATACTTTTCTTCAACTGTTTGGTTGGCTGCACCCTTCCTTGTTTTTGCTGTACGACATGCCACGCTTCATGTGGCAGGTGTTGTTCTTGTCCCGAAGCTAAGTGGATATCGGTTCCTTGTGCAAAGGCATGTGCATTGAGTTGTGCAGGTTGGTCTGAATTATAGTGCACTTTAACATCGTCCATACTGTAGCCAGATAAATTCTCAACGCCCGTCTTTAAATCATCGGGTAATCCTGTGTTATTTTCTTTTCGTTGTAGCACAGATTTTGATCTATTGTCTTCCAAATAGAATCCACCTCCGCTGCCTCCTGTATTTCGATGTGCGGCCGCTTGTGATGCTCCGTTTTTGTTTCTTTGTGTTTTAAAGTCTCCCATGGTATTCGTTTTTTAATAAAAAGCTGTCACCGTTTTTCCTTCCTTTTTAAATTCTCTTCGAATGCCTTGCATCAATTCATAATGATTGACATAGGTATCGTTTCTCTTAATCGCAGCCAAGGCGCAATAACGAAGGACATTGATAATGGCTCCTCCAGCGAGTTCGTAATTTTCAGCGACCTTATACAAGTCGATCTCTGGTGATAATTGACAGGTTCCGGAGAATACGTTGCTCCATATTTCGTAACGCTCTTCTACCGTAGGTTTTGTAAAGTGAATCATGGATTGAAACCTTCGCATAAAGGCTTCGTCCATATTAGATTTTAAGTTGGATGCCAGTATAATGACCCCAGGAAAGTCTTCAATTCGCTGCAGTAAGTAGGCTGTTTGCTGATTGGCATGTCGGTCGTTGGATGAGCTGGCCTCGGTTCGTTTTCCAAACAAAGCATCGGCTTCGTCAAAGAATAGAATCCAATCTTTGTGCTCTGCAATATCAAAAATCTTGGAAAGGTTCTTTTCAGTTTCTCCAATGTACTTTGATACAATCATGGATAAATCCACACGGTATACCTCTCTCCCCGAAGCTTTTCCCAAAAGCGTTACAGTCAATGTTTTTCCTGTCCCTGGTGGACCATAAAACAAAGCTCTATACCCTGGCTTGATTTTTTTGTAGAGTTCCCAGTCTTCCATCAAAGTTTTTCCATGGTCAAGCCAAGCTCTTAGCTCCAATACTTGATCCATAACGGTATCATTCAAAACGATGTCTTCCCAATTGAGGTGTGTCGTGATCAACTTCGCTGGAAAGGCAGCACTTTGTTCAATCTCGGGTTTTACTCCTGTTACGAAATAATGCAACCATCGATGATTGATACTTAGCACTCCATTGTAAGAAGGAATGTAATCATGAGTTTCAACCAATACCAATACTTGTTCCTTCATCAAGATATGATCTGTATCAAAAATCTTCATGATTTCTAATCGAAGTTCTGGCTTGTTGGCAGTTGCGATAAACAATAGGGTTTGTCCTGTTGGTAAGAATCCACTGTGTTCTCGATCAATCACTCCTCCAAACTCAGTAAAACCACGATTGTACATTTTATTTTGTCCGAAAAGAATATCCAAGACTTCCGGTTTGATATGTGGTGCAATGGACAAAGCCAATGCTAAACGAGCGAAGCGATTGAGTTCCCATTCCTTCACAAAGTTGGCATATACGTCATCTGTATCTTCTAGATTTGGAGGGTCTATATCAAGCCAATCTGAATAGGCTGTTTTTTCTTGCTGAAGATATACACTAATGGTGGTCTCGATGACTTGATCTAACCATGCAATCTCTTGCAGCAATGTTTGTATGGATCCCTTCACATTCATGTACTATTCAATAAATAGTTTTTCTATGTCGTCTGAGTTTGCATTTGCCCATTCAAAATAGAGCAAAGCCGTGTTTGGATTCAACTCATTGGCTTGTAACATGTCTAAAATGCTAGATTGACTGTTGATAATGTTATTACTGGATACGTAATGTGGAGCGTCAAATTTGAAGTCAAAAAAGTCGATCACCCATTCTGCATGAGTTCTTTGGTTGTAGATCAATTCACTGATAAAAGTTTCCAATTTGTCCTGCTTTACAACGAGTTTCTTCGCCTTGAAAAAATTGGCTTTTCTCCCTCTTTCGTGATTGTAATATTCAATGTCTCTGGCTTGCGTGGTTTTTGCCGACTCTTGACCAAAAATTTCTAAAGAACTTTCTTTCTCGGTTTCAATCCTCAATTCCAATTCTCCCTTGTCCGAACCAGCAATTGCCAAGGTCCAATCGTTGGCAGAAGCACTTTCGGTGACCACATACAATTCTCTAAAAGAGTAATAGATTTGAGTCATTCTAATAATCAATTGGTTTTTAATATTGCTCCAATCCGCAATCTTCACAGATTTTACATCGTTGGATTTGAAATAAAAACTACCGTACTCTTTGAAATCGATGACTTGTTTGCTGTATTTGTATTGCAGCTCCGAGTCATGCATGGAATCTCTTACGGAATATGGCTTAGAGATGCCTCGACTAAAATTCCAGCTTGCAGCATTTTGATCGATGTTGTATTCAATTTCACAATCGTCTTTGGAAATAATGTTGTTGCGAAAAATATTTCCAAGCACAATCATTTCTCCGTTGATGATTTGAAAAAAATCACCTGGATACATGCATTGTCCTATAGGTTTTGATGGAATGAATCCACTGGTTCTACCGTAAAGCGTTAGATAGAATTTTTTAAAAAATTGATCGTCCATATTATTTGATGTTTTAAGAAATATAGGTCTTTATCTTTCATCAGGCAAAGAC
>CAZTFN010000104.1:0-11864 GCA_964612905.1 uncultured Flavobacterium sp.
TCGCGTTCGTTCTTTTCTTTTTCGATGACTGTTTTTCCCAACATAAACGAACTGATGTGCGACAAATGCGATACATACGCAATGTGCTTGTCGTGGGACACAGGATCCATATATCGGATGCGCATTCCGATTCTCCTGAAAATCTCCAAGGCTCTTTCTTGCAATTTAAAGGCTGTCTTTTCTACCTCACAAATGATGTTGGTCTTCTCTTGGTACAAACCTTTCAACGCAGCTCGTGGACCTGAGAATTCGGTTCCCGCAATCGGATGTGCCGCCAAGAAATTTCTTCGCTTTGGATGGTTTTTTACCACTTCGCAAATTCCTTGCTTTGTAGAGCCCGCGTCAATCACCACAGCATCATCATTCACCCTATCCAAGACCTTTGGAATCAACTCCAAGCTTGCGTCTACAGGAATGGAGACGATCACCACATCGGCAATCTCCAAATCTTCTAAGATCGCAGGATGCTGCACCACACCCAAGGCAATGGCCTCGTGCAAATGCTCTTCATTTTGATCAATTCCATAGATGCTTGCATTCTCGTATTCTTGCTGAATATCCAATGCAAAACTCCCTCCAATCAATCCTGTTCCTATGATAAATACGTTCATATCCAATGATGAATTATGAATTTTTAATGTTTAATTTTCTTCTCTCTCTCATCTTGTCTCTCTTCTCTTGTTTCTTGCTTTAGGCTATTGGCCTTTGGCTTTTCAGTCCTTCGCTAAGGCTTCGGACCATTGTATATTTGTTTCTCTGTTTATTCGTTCAGTCCTTCAGTCCTTCGCTAAAGCTTCGGACTGCATGCGTACTTTTTACTTTCCACTTTGCACCTCGACACCTTTGCATCTTCTAAGAATAATCTTCAATCTTCACGATTCGATCGTCTTTGAAGTGATAGATGCTCTTTCCTGAGACATTCATTACTTGGCCCGCTTTCTTATCGCCTACATTCACTTTGAGCGTTGCCGAATAATTGATCACTGCTTCACATACCTCATCTTTGTGTTCGATACTCAAGATTTCTTGACGTCTTTTGGAAAACATCTGAAATCCTTTTTGAGCTTGCTTTTTAAATGCTTTGATGCCCACCAACTTCATTTGCTGTTCTCCATTTTTATAGTTCTCAAACACTACTTTAGAATGCAATGGCAACAACATCTTCTTCATGTTAAAGCTATTGTATCCGTTGAGGTAGATGTCAATCAATTCTCTTTGTCTGCTCATCTTCTTTTTCTGTTTATTCGTTGGTTTGTTTGGTTGCTTATTTGTTAGCCTTCGGCGTTTATTTGTTCAGTCCTTCGCTAAAGCTTCGGACTGCTTTTTGTTTATTCGTTTTTCTGTTTATTCGTTCACTTCGTACTTTCTACTTTTCTCTTTTACCATCAATCCTTTCACCCTTTACCTTTCAACTTTTAACCTCAACCTTTTCTCTTTCCACTTTACCCCTCACTCTTTCCAAGGCTTCTTCAATCTTCTCCTCAGAAACACATAATGAAAAACGCACGTATCCTTCTCCATTACTTCCAAAAATGGTTCCCGGTGCAATGAAAATATTTTTCTGGTATAAGAGCTCATCTACTACTTGCTCAGCATTCTTACCTTCTGGTAACTTGGCCCAGACAAACATTCCTGCAACATTTTTATCATATGTACATTTCATCCGATCTGCAATCTTCCAAATCAATTTTCTTCGGGTTTCGTAAATAGAATTCATTTCCTCAAACCAGCTCTCTTCTATTTCTAACGCGGCAATGGCTCCTTTCTGAATTCCGTAAAACATTCCTGAATCCATCTGAGTTTTAACACGCAATACGTCCTTTAAAAAACGTTCACTTCCCAACAACATTCCAACGCGCCATCCTGCCATGTTGAACGACTTGCTCAAGGAGTTCAATTCTAATGCAATGTCTTTGGCTCCATCTATCGACAACAAACTCATCGGGTTGTTATTCAATACAAAACTGTAGGGATTGTCGTTGACAATAAGAATCTCATTACGTTTTCCAAAGGCGATCATTTCCTCAAACAATTCTTTGGTTGGCTTTGCTCCTGTAGGCATGTGTGGATAATTCACCCACATAATTTTTACCTTGGACAAATCTTGTTGTTCCAACGCGGCTAAATCGGGTTGCCAGTTGGTTTCAGCAGTCAGATCGTAATAGATAGGTTCTGCTTCTACCAAGTTGGTGACCGAGGTATAGGTTGGATATCCTGGATTGGGAATCAATACTTGATCTCCTTTGTTTAAGAATGCCATGGAAATGTGTAGAATTCCTTCTTTGCTTCCCATCAAAGGCAAGACTTCTGAATTGGCATCTATGTCAACCTCATAATGTCTTTGATAGAAATCACACACCGCATTTCTAAACTCAGGCAATCCTTGGTAGCTCTGGTACTTGTGTGCTCCATCATCTAGTAAGGAGTCTTGAATGGCTTTGATCACCGATTGTGGTGGTCGCAAATCAGGGCTCCCAATTCCCATGTTGATAATGGGCTTTCCTTGAAGTGCCAAACCACGTACTTCCTTCAGTTTTCTGGAGAAGTAGTATTCTTTGATGTGTATGAGTCGTTCTGCAGGTGTCATTGTCTATTCTTCTTTTTCATTCGTTCGTCCGTTCTTGTATTCACCTAAAACTTTGAATTCTTCTGCCATGATCTCAATAATCGCTTTTGCCTTTGCATAATCACTGTATTGTTCAAAAGTTACATCGACGAAAAAGGCATACTTCCAAGGGGTTTCTATTTTGGGTAGCGACTGAATCTTGGTCAGGTTCAACTTGCAATCACTCATCACATTTAAAACGGCTGCTAGGCTTCCACGCTTGTGATCGAGTTCGAATTTCAACGACGCCTTATTTATGTGAATTTGTGGATTTGTTGAGTCGTTCTTTGTTGCTTTGTTCACTTCGGCTTCGCTCAGTGAACGTTTATTCGTTGAGTTGTTTTCTGTTGAATCGTTTACACCTTCGCTTTGATTGCTCGAAGCTTCGGATGCACTTTGTTGACTTCGACTTGCTTCGGCTACGCTCAGCAACCGCCGCTCAGTCACCTTACGTACAATCACAAATCTCGTTGCGTTGTTCTTGATGGTTTGAATATCGTCTTCTAGCACTTCCAGTCCAAATAGGTCGGCAGCTACTTTCGGTGCAATGGCCGCCACTCCTGACAACTGTTTTTGAGCAATGCGCTCTGCTACTTCGGCAGTATCTACATCTTCCACCAATTTGATGTGCTTGTGTGGCTTGAAAAATTGCTTACACTGCAACAAGGCCATGGGATGAGAACAGACTTCCTGAATGTCTTTGAGTTCTTGACCTGGCAATGCCATCAAATGATGGTGAATGTTTTGATAGTACTCACCACAAATGGTCAGTCCATTTTGATCGATCAAAGCATAATTAGGAATGATGGATCCTGCAATGGTATTCTCCAAGGCCATGATTCCGTAATCGCAGTTCTCAGCAATCAAACAGTCCACAAGCTTGTCGAACGACAAAAACTCATGCAACTCGATGTCTGACCCAAAGTAGTTTTGAGCCACGAGGTAATGGTTCGACCCCTTAATCCCTTGAATGGCAATACGCTTTGCTCCTTCGCTCCGATCTATCGGAGCTTCGGAAGCACGCTGCCCTTGTATTATCTGTATTTGGTTGATGGTTTTTTCCACGCTATACTTCTTTACACTTGAGATTTTTTAAGTGATGGTTCGAAAACGGTTTCTTGATAAAAAAAAAGAGTCTCGAAAAAACGAGACTCTTTAGTTTTATGAATTACAAAACATTACAAAGCCTCCGCTTTTATCGGAAAATAAAAGTAGAAATAGAAACTTTGCCAGATATTTTGTAATGCCATGCTTAAAAAATCTAAAGGACAAATCTAACGATTCCTTTGAATTAAACAAATTTTAGGCGATTGATTTTGACATAATTACAGAATTTGCAAAAATTCAAGGGTTTAGCTCTGTAATATTTTCAAATGTGGGAATTCCTGCGCATTCATTTTCACTTTTGGCAAAGTTTGTGCATTGAAATGTATGCTCTATCAAAGAGTGGCTCAAAGGCTTCAGGATGTCGCCATTTTATTTCTTAATTTCGTTTTATGAAAAAAATTGTTTTTGCGTTTTGTTTTTTCTTGGTTGTCAGTACCTACGGACAAAAATCCGAGGTCTATCAGACCTTCAAGCAACGCTATCCTAATTCGGGTGTTGTTCGTCTGCAGGAAGAAATCACGTACAGAATTTCCATTGAGAATGATGCACTGAAAATCAAGCAAGAGATTTACGAGGAGGATTTGTATTTGGATCAAAACGCCAACTTCAACTCAAAAAGAACTATTAGTTATTCCAGCTTTTTTGATCTACTCTCTATTCAAGCGGCTTCTTTTACCTATGAAGGAAATCAATATCAGCAAAAAGAAGTAACCGAGTTCAACCAGAAAAATGATCTGAACGATAGCTTTTATGACGATACCAAAAAGGTAAGCTTCCTCTATCCTCAATTACAGGAAGGAGGCAAAACCCAGATTTCTTATTCCTATGATATTAAGAACCCTCGATTTTTAAGCGCTTTCTATTTTGGCGACTATTATCCGATTGCTCAAAACAAGGTCACCTTGATTGCCGATAAAAATATCGAACTAGAATTCAGAGAATTCAATACCGAAAATCAAAACATCAACTTTGAAAAGAAGAAAAAAGGACGAAATTACATCTATACCTGGACCAAAGAGAACACGGATAAATTTGAAATCGATCCCAAATCGCCAAGTTTTAAAACCGTAATTCCGCATATCATTCCTGTCATCAAATCCTACAAAACCAAGAAGGAAGAGAAAGTCGTGTTGAATGGTGTTGCTTCCTTGTACGATTGGTATTATTCCTTGGTGAAGGACATCAATCAACAAGATAAAGACGAAGAATTGAAAACCTTGGTCGCATCTTTGACTGCGGGAAAAACCAACGATCTCGACAAGGTAAAAGCGATTTATTACTGGACACAGAAAAACATCAAATACATTGCCTTTGAATATGCTTTGGGTGGATTCATTCCCAGAGAAGCCAATGATGTGTTTAAAAAGAAGTACGGCGATTGCAAAGACAACTCAAGCATTCTTTCGGAGATGTTGGACATTGCTGGATTGTCGGGGCAATTGACATGGATCGGAACGCGAAGCATTCCCTACACCTATGAAGAGGTTCCCACACCTGCGGTAGACAATCATATGATCTTGTCGTACGAAGACAATGGCACGACCTATTATTTGGATGCCACGGGACGCTATACGCCCATTGAATTTCCAACGGCATTCATTCAAGGAAAAGAAGCCTTGATTTCTTATGGCGAAGACAACTTTAAAGTGAAAGAAGTTCCTGTGATGCCTACCAATAAAAGTCGATTGCAAGACCAAACAAAAGTTAAAATTGAAGGCGAAACCCTGGTTGGAACTTCCACCACACAAATCTCAGGGTATTTGAAAGGTGATCTCTTTTACGAGTTGGAAGAACTCAAAAAGGAAAAAGACTTATTGAATCTCTTCAATCGACGTTTCTCCAAAGGAAACAACAAGTTTTTGATCGGCAGCTTCAAACAAGAGAATAAGTATAGTTATGATGAAGATTACGTCATTAACTACGACTTTACCATTAAGAGTTATGTTCAGCGCGTTGGAGACGAGATTTTTATCAATCCGCATTTCAATAAAATGGCTTCACGATTCAAGATTGATAAAGATCGAAAATCAGCCATAGAATACGATTACAAAAAACAATATCAATTCACTAACAGCATCGAGATTCCTGAAGGGTATTCGGTGGATTATCTGCCTTCTAACAGAACCATTGGCAACGATCTCATTAAGGTTGAGCTCAGCTACAAACAAGAAGGCAATACCCTAGTTTGTACCTCCAATTTGAATTTAAACTATATCTTGTTGACTCTCGAGCAGCAAAAAGAGGTGAATGCCATCATCAAGAAAGCGGCAAAGGCCTACAAAGAAATCATCATCTTAAAAAAACAATAACATGATCAAGAAACTGATCTTCCTTTTCATAGGAATTTACTGTGTCTCGTTACAAGCACAAGAAGGATTTTACAAAGACTACGACTGGGATGCGAATCCGAGTTATTCCGTGAACAATACGGATGCCGACATGGTCGCAGTGAAAGATAAAATCGCCGTTGAATTCACCTTTGAAGGACAGAACTTTGTGGAATACTTTTTAGAGCATCGCGTGTTGTGGTTGAATTCGGATGATGCCATTGAACGCAACAATCGCGTGTATTTACCCTATACTGGAGGCACGAATTTGGAAGTCAACAAAGCCCGTGTGATCAAAAAGAATGGTGAGATCATCGTGTTGGATGAATCGAAAATCTTGACTGCCGAAAACGAAGAAACAGGAAGAAAATTCCAATACTTTGCTTTTGAAGGTGTAGAAAAAGGAAGCTTTATTGAGTACTTCTACATTCAGAAAAAGAGACCGGGTTATACAGGAAAACGCATCTTTACCCAAGCCGAGTTTGAGAAGCAATTGGTGACGTTTGACTTGTATGCTCCTAACAACCTGTTGTTTGAATTCAAAAGCTTCAATGGAACACCCCAAGTACAATTGGACACTACGGCTACGAGTCAAAAGCACTGGACCATGACGGCAAAGAATGTGAAAGCCTTGGATAAGGAAGATCAATCTGCCTACAATGCCATGCGCGGTGCCATCATTTACAAAATGGACAAGAATATCTACAACAATAAGAAGATCACTTCTTACGACAATGTGGTGCAGAATTTATACACCTACTACTATTCGGACTATGACGCCGCTCTCCAACAAAAGATTGATGCTTTTGCCACACAAGCTGGGATTGCACCTGACATGGATACAAGCAGTCAAATCCGAACCATTGACACCTACATCAAACAGAATTTATATTATACGGAAGCGAATAACGAATCTTTGGAAGACTTGGGCAATGTCTTGGAGAACAAAACCGCAAATGAAACGGGCATCTTGAAATTGTTCATTGCACTGTTCCGAAAGTTCGACATTGAACATGAAATGGTGATTACTTGTGAGCGCACCGACATGAAGTTTGACCCAGAGTTTGAAGCCAACAACTATTTGGTGGAGTTTCTCTTCTACTTCCCTGACACGAAAAAGTACTTGGCACCAAGTGACTTCTCCAGCAGATATGAATTCCCGCCTTTCTATTTGACCGATACTTATGGATTGTTTATTCGAAGAGTGAGCTCAGGATCTTCCAGCGCTGCTTTGGGAGAAATCAAATATATTGAACCTGCAAAAGCAGAAGATTCCTCCGACACCATGTTGATTGACGTGTCTTTTGATCCTGAAGACTTGACGGTTTCCAAGATAAAGTTCAATCGCAGTATGAAAGGTTATAATGCCATGTTCATTCAGCCGTTCTTGAATTTTATTGAAGATGATAAAATGAATGAAATGATGGACTCCTTTGTCTTGAATATTGATGCCAATGCGGAGGTAGAAAAACGTGAAATGCCCAATGCCGACCCAAGCGATTTTGGTGTAAAACCGTTTGACTTGAATTTTGAAATTAGTTCCGAATCTTTTGTGAACAAAGCAGGAAACAAATACCTCTTCAAACTAGGTGATTTGATTGGCCCACAGATTGAGATGTACCAAGAGAAAAAGCGAGTCTTGCCATTGGAGAGTCAGTACAATCGTAGTTATTACCGAACCATCAAAGTACACATTCCTGAAGGTTATAAAATTGCGAATCTGGACGATATCAATATCAAAAATATCTATACCGAAAAGGGTAAAGAACTCTTTGTCTTTGATTCCTACTACAAACTAGAAGGCAATGTCTTAACAGTCACAGCAGACGAGCATTATAGACGCAATATTGTCGCTCCAGAGATTTACGAGGAATACAGAACGGTGATCAATTCTGCGGCGGATTTTAATAAGATTACGTTGGTGTTGGAGCCCAATTAACATTGATCAGTGATCAGTTAACAATGTGTAGTTATTGATGAAAGGTTTGTCTTCGTGATCCCGAAGAGATTTCGGGAGAAGCGATCTTTTTATTTAGCAGTTGACAGCGATCAGCTTCAGTAAGGTTTTTTAACTAGTCTCTCTTCAAAAACAAAGTAAAGCTATCTAAAAGCATTAATAATCAATCTTCGCCTTCTTCTTTTCTCTTTTTATCTCTTTCGTCTAGCTTTCTCATCAAATCGTCAATATCTACTTCTTTATCATCGGGAATAGTAAATTTCCTTTTAATATATGAGAATATGAATATGCCTAACCTTTCAGCTTTTTCGGTTTCATTTTTACTCAATTTATTCTTAGCACATAGTTCTCGGTAAAAGTTAAGGAAGTTAGTCCATCCATTCTTGAGAAATACTTCTTTATCTAAATTCGATTCTTTCCAATTATCTCTTGTCTTTAATAAACTTTGAGCTTCAGCTATTATGGTTTTCTTTGTTACCTGATCCACAAAAACCCCTGGAATTAAATCACCTTGGGTTAATTCCAAAAACTCTTTTGGAGTCTTACTTAAAAATACCTGTTTAAAATTCTCCTCGATATACTTTTTGAACAACTCATTAACTTCATTATAATAGAGGTATAAATTAAAAAATGTATAATGAGTCTCAGCAAGATCCAACAAGACCACTCCTGCTTGTTCAAAGGCAATTCCTGATTTTAGGTATTGTGCGTATAAATCAATAAGTTTATTCTTAACATAAGCACTAGTAAGAACCTTAAGTTCACTAATTTTATTTCTTCTCAAAAAACTTCTAATTGTATCTTGATTAGTAGAGATGTCTTTGGGTACTTCAACATACGCCATATTTAGTTGTCTCAAGAATCTACCAAATCCATCATCTATTTTAACAAAAATTACTGAGTTTGCTAATGCCTCAAATCCATTTAGTTTTTCCCCAGCATGTAGGAACTTCATCATTTCATAATCTCCAATCCTTTTGCTCAGGTGTTTGTCAATTACATCGACACTATGAGAAAATCTTTGTAATTCATCCAGATTCTCTTCTTTTAATATAAAGCTTTTAATATCATTCAAAAGATAATTTTCATTCTCTTTGTGCTTATTTTTAATTTCTTCTTGGATAAGTTCATTTATTTTTGAGTTTTCATGAGCTGAAATCAACTTTGCATAGGAGAAAGATTGATTAAAAACGTTATTATTCAAATAAATAGGAAAATATCTGCGCTGATTTATTTTAATCGAGCTATTCAAACTAACTTGAGAAGGTAAATTCGGAAATAAGTTTGAGAGAACAGAGCCGATTATTACTTTATCTACAAACTCAAGTTCATCTTCTATGATCGTAAATAATTCTTTTCTCTTAAAGTTTAAAACACTAGAGTTTCCTAACCATATATTGACCACTTTATTATCAAAATACTTTAGCATCCATGAGTACTTAAATAATAAAAGCTTAAGCAATGTGTAATCCTTTAAATCAACATTATCTGTATCACCTAAAATAGCTAGATCTGTAACCAAACTATTGTAAAATCTTTTCACGTCTCTTCTAGATTCAAAAAATAGTGAAGGATTTATAGGTATGATTGGTAATTCGGGTTTAATCGCTGGAGTACTGTCTACAATATCATCAATCGTAACATCAAAGAATTCGTCTGTATCAGTTTCGAAAATTGACTTAACCGCATTGATAACCTTGTCTTTAGCTTGAATTCCCTGTGATGCCTTGATGGTCTCCTCAAGAAACAAGAGTAATCCATTTTGAGGAAATTTTGGGAGATTAATCTCAAGATTGAAGATCTTATCTAAAAAATTATTGTCAAATCCTCCCGTTTTGATCACGTAGCTTTTATCATAACCACATATGAAAACAGTATTCTGAAAGTTCGCTACATTTCTTAATATCCTGACAACTTCTACTATTTCGGACTTATTGAGTCTGTCCAAATCATCCACAAACACAATAATCTTTCTATTAATTGAAGAAATCAGATGATTAATATTGTTGTAATAATCACTAATTGTCGATTGACTCTTGAGTAAATCCTCCGAAATAAAAGAAAGACTCTTCCCGTACTTATTATCAATTAATGCTAAGAGCCTTCCCAGATACTTGTTTATGGAAGAGCTTGCATCGCCAGAATAATTGGATAGCTCTTTTTTTAATTGATTAAAGAAATTATTGATAATTGATTTTTCATCTTGATGCTGCCAAGCATTAAACCAAAAGATTATGTATGATTTTTCATTTTCATTTCTATGATGTCGAAGCATGTAATCTATTCGGTTGAGCAAGGTAGTTTTACCAATACCCCATTCCGCATTTATTCCAATGACAAATGCATTTGTAGGCTGTAAAGTTTTTAATTGATTCATCAAGGTTGAAGCAATAATATCATTATCTGTCTTCTGACTTCCTTCAACAGGAATATCTTCTTTGTAAATGGATTCTTTTGCGACTCTCCCTAGATAAAAAAACTTTTCGGTTCTCAACTTTATTTGATCGTATACCTCAAAGTCTCCAAATAAATTTCTGATAAACAGGACTATAATCAACCCTCCTAAAAACAAAAGGAGATCAGCGAAGAAAAAGCTAAAACCCCATAAGTTAGTATTCACTTGAATAAATTCTAGCTTATCTGCTTGATTCGTTCTTAGAATCAAACACTCAGTCGCTAATAATAAAAACCAAAAGTTTAAATATTTAGATAGTCGATAATTTCGAATAAAGAAGTAAACGAAAAAAATTACACTAAGTATGACAGCGGCATAGTATAAAGCGATGAAAAACCTCCCTATTATCTGATCTGGACCAATCAAATTATACTTCAAAAGAAGAATAGCAACTCTAGACTCAAATACCATGAATAAGGAAACAAGTGAAAACCAAACAATCAGTACTCTCTTATTCCTTTTGATCCAAGCATTAGCAGCAATTAAAAATTCTTTGTTCTTTTCATTCATGAACACTATTTACTTTCTCTTTTTTTATGTTTCTATTAAGCATTTCATTCTAAGCTAGAGTTTTCCTCTATATACTTCAAAGCCACTTCCTCACTTTCTTCAATAGCAATCTCCACAGCTCTTTTTGCTACTTCAAGTAAGTGCTTACTTTGTTTTTTAAGAGAGAAGCTTTCTTTAATGCTAACTTCAATCTGAGTCTGAGCTTCTTCTTTTATTATGGGGATAATGATATCTAAGAACTCATTTTTATTTATTGCAGTAAGAATTGTTCCTGAGCAATTCTGTTTTAGAATATTCTGCATTAACTCAGATTTAAATAAAACCAAGAGTGTGGCAGAGTTTAACTCAGATGAATTGATAACATAAAAACCTGTAGAGCATAATGAGTTATTAAACTCTTCAGGAATTAAAGCACATGAATCCAAACTGCCTTCGATTGAACTTATGATAATATCATTTGTTTTTACCAACCTTCTTGCCCTACTTGGTAAATTTTCACCAAAATCAACAGTACAACCACGAACACCTCCTGTTTTATCAATATTAGACAATTCGATATACCTATACTCCTCACCCTTATAAGGTTGAAAGTTTTTTAATTTAATCTCACAACAATTTTTTAAACTATTATATCCGTTTGGATAATTTTCGATAATTCTGATGTAACTCTCGTATTTCGGTTGGTAATACTCAGCATCTAATCTAGTGTTGATACCGAAGCTTTTAGAGAAATACTTAACATTTATGGAATCTCTATTTAGTGCAAAATCTTTCATGTTAATTTCATATAACAAAAGATTTTCGGCGTCTTGATAAAGTTTTTTTGATTTTATCAATAAATCATATGAAGTATACGTCAAGCTTTCAACTAAGCTGTTAATCTTTATAGAAAATCTTGGAATC
>CAZTFN010000105.1:0-11864 GCA_964612905.1 uncultured Flavobacterium sp.
ATCTTTCAATCCCGTGGCCACATGAATGCCGTTTTCAATTTTGTCTTCATCTATGATTTCTGACAACATCACTTCTTCGCTCGATTCGAATATGGAAAAAGTTGGATCATACACCAAAAACAAGAAAAGTACGGTAATCACCGCCAGCAATCCAATCGCCATATTTACCAGTCGATCGAGTTTCTGGAATTCTTTCTGATCAATGTTATTTTCCGAACTCATCAGCTCACTTTTATTGCTATTCTATGGCAAGCGTTATTCAAATATCCTTTTGGGTTCCAACCAGGTAATAACATAGGTTGTGAAGATCCTTGAGCATCCGTTGCTCTTGCCCAAACTTCATAATATCCTTTTTTGGGGAAATTGACTTCAGCAGAAAAATGCTGCCAAGCCAATCGGTTTATTGGTTTTTCTAATTGACATGTTTTCCATGTTGAACCAAAATCAATTGAGTACTCCATTTTAGAAACTTCCAGTTCTCCCGCCCAAGCGTGACCATTGATTTTTAATGTTCTTCCTTCATCAATGATGGCCCCTGTTTTCGGATACGTAATCAATGATTTTACAGGCATTGATTCAATGATGCACATGTCTTCATCTTTCACTTTTTCTCCTGGCGCTACTGGATTGCATGGAACGCGATATGCTTTTCCAGTCATCTTTGTTCCGTCATGAACACGGTCTCTGACACTAATTCTTTGCAGCCATTTTCCTGAAGTGGAAGCAGGCCATCCTCCAGCGACTAAGCGCAATGGATGTCCATGTGCTAATGGAATGTCTTTCCCATTCATTTGCAGTGCAATGAGTGTTTCTTCTTGTAGTGCTTTGGCCATGGGAACTCCCCTTGAAATGGGTTCCTTGGCAAGGTCTCCACTTAGATGTGTATCGGCAGAATGATACCCAATATAGACAGCATCATTTTTGATTCCAACGTCTTCCAAAATATCTTTCAATCGAACTCCTGTCCAATTCGCACAGTGAACCGCACCTACCGTCCACTGATTTCCTTTGGCTGGCGGATCAAATTCACTTCGACCGTTTCCACCACATTCTAGCGTTAACTGATAGGTATACTGCTTGAATTTCGTTTTTAAGTCTTTTAAAGAATAAGTCTTTTCCTGGCGAACAGATTCGCCATCAATTTTTAAGGTCCAAGTACTTTCGTCGATCTCTAAAGGAATGATTCCATTGTTTCGAATAAACATTTTATCATTTGGTGTCACAGCATCATTCAAGAGATGGGCTTGAGCCTCAATGTTCCATGGTTTGTTGTTGAGAACCACCATTTCTTCGTTGAGTCCAAATAATTTAAAAGGGTCAGGGTCTTGAGCTGCTATAGGAACATAGCCTTTGGGTAAAGCATAAACAATCTCCAAACCAAAGGTAGCTGCTAATGCTGTTAAGGTTGATTTTTGAATAAAATCTCTTCTCTTCAAGTTGATTTCGTTTTGGTGTTGTGCCTAAATATAAAAATATCTGACGGGGTGGTAAAATGCATCGTTTAAGATTCTCTTTGAGATGACGTATTGATGTCTTTGAACATCGAATTATTTCGATGCACCTTCATCGCTTTTCTCGACAATAAAATCCCCACAAACAACGAAGCAAACGCTCCCAATGCAATTCCTGGCACAAAGTTGATGAATAAGAAAAAGTCATAAGCTCCATGAAATAAGGTCGCCACAGCGAGCCCCATCATATTCAATGCGAATCTATTGTCAGAGAACTTTGCCTTTCCCATATAATAACCCATTAATATGGCAAATGTAGCATGTGCTGGTACTGCTGTAAACGCTCTAAAAAGACCCGTTTCAAATCCATAACTGTAGACATACAACACGTTTTCGAGTGCAGCAAAACCCATGGAAACCGATACTGCATACACAATGCCATCATAGGGCTCATTGAACTCCTTATTTCTCTGGGCAGCGAATCGGACAATAAGATATTTGGAAAACTCCTCTACCAAGGCAACCACAAAAAATGCCTTGATAAACATGTCTAAAATACTATTGGTTTCCAATGCAGGTAAAAACTTAGTTAAAAGCCCTCCGATAACAAATGTCAAGATGACGCTTACGGTTGCTCCTAGAACGAAATTTTTGAGAAGTAATGTCCAAGGTTCCTTTTCAAATTTATCTTTGAAGTAAACGTAAGCAATAATCAACATTGAGGGAGCAATGGCAAGTATGAGTAAAGTCATAGCAAATTATCGGGTATTGTTTTCAATTGTTTGAGTTTTTAGTAATTTCGAATCAAATTCAACCATTATGAGATATTTCACACTGTTATTCGTACTGTCGCTATTCATTTCTTCATGTCAAACAGAACCTAAAGTGGATAAAGAATTAAATGAGTTATTTGCTTTGATGCAAGGCTCTTTCAATTCTGAAAATCAAGCAAAACAAGATTCTTCATATTACAATATTTCTTTACACATGTATCCTATCTGGAAAGATAAAGGAAATTATTTATATGTTGAACAAGCTTTGAATAGTATGCAGCAAAGACCTTATCGCCAAAGGGTTTACAAAGTAACTAGGCTCAATGACAGCGTGTTTAGCTCTGCTATTTTTACGATTCCGCATGACTCATTATGGATTGGCAAATGGAGAAGTCCAGAAGATTTTGATAGAATCTCGCCAGAATATTTGGAGGAGCGAACAGGCTGCGAAGTCCTATTGAAAAGGCTTGGTGAAAATCGCTTTAAAGGTGCAACAGGAATGAAAACTTGTAAAAGTTCTCTTCGTGGAGCAAGCTATGCGACCAGTGAAGTAGAAATCACTTCCAAGCAGGTTTTATCATGGGACAGAGGATTTGACTCTATTGGAAATCATGTTTGGGGCGCTGAAAAGGCAGGATATATTTTTGACAAACTCGGCGATCGATAATTTTTTTTCTTTAAAAACCCTGTATTCATGTAACCTTTTGATTGAGTATTCTGTCAGAATGCTATGAACAATCAATTACACATGAAAACGAAATATATTCTTTGCGGACTTGCGCTACTCATCTTTTCTGCCTCTTATGCTCAGAAAGAGGATTTAAAAAAATCAATCCAAAAACATGACAGCATCTTCTGGAGTGGTTATAATGAATGCAACTTAGCAGTATTTGAACGCTACATTACAGAAGATTTTGAATTTTACCATGACAAAGGCGGATTGACTTCTGGCAAAGAAGCTTTTCTAAAGAGTATTCAAGAAAACCTCTGCAGTAGCAGCAAGAAATGGAAACTTCGTAGAAAAGAAACGGAAGGTACCGTTCAACTTTATCCTTTGAATAATTACGGTGCTATTTTAAAAGGTGAACATGTCTTCTACCTTATTGAGGAGGGAAAGAAGGAGAAGCTCATTGAAAAGGCTCAGTTTACCCATGTATGGAAAAAGGAGAATGGAATTTGGAGAATGTCGCGTGTTTTGAGTTTCGATCATCAACCTATATCCCAAAACAGTAACAAACAAGGAATCTCACTATCAAATGAAGACCTATCCTTAATTGTCGGACACTACAAAGCTCCTAAGACGGGAGATGTCAATATCTCGTTAGTTGAAAGTAGACTAATAATGAGTGCGGGTAAAATGAAAGCTCAACTTTTCCCTGAATCAAACAGTTTATTTTTTATGAAGCAAGCTCCACTGACTTTTGAATTTGTCAAAAACGAAACTGGAAAAGTTCATAAAATGATCGTTCGAGAACAAGGCAAAGTGGTAGAAGAGGCTATCAAACAATAACTTTAGACTTCTTGCTTTGGTAAGAACACTTCTGCCATCATACATCGTGCGCTTCCACCTCCACAGTATTCAATCACCATTAATGAACTGGAAATAATTGGGCAATGCTTCTCTATATCCTGAACTTGTTTTGGAGTGAGTGAATCGTAAGCTGCTTGACTCATCACCAAATATTTTTGATCGTCCTTTCCAGAGACTTGTAGCATGTTCCCTGCAAAATTATTCACTTGTTCCTCTGTAATATTGATGACTTCTTTCCCATCTTGTTTGATGTGTTTGACCACATTCTTGCGTTCTTTCTTATCGTCAATACTATCCAGACAAATCACCACGAAAGTCTCCGCAATACACATCATTACATTGGTGTGATAAATTGCTTTTCGTTCCCCTTCTACAGTTTGATTGGCTACAAATATGACAGGCGTATATTCGAAGTCTTCACAAAATTCAATGAATAAATCTTCATCAGCCCTAGGAGATAAAGCACAATAGGCTTTTCTATTGACTCTATCCAAAGCGATGCTTCCTGTTCCTTCCAAGAACATCCCTTCTGCTTCAGCAGCTGTATAGTCCACTATATGATCAATTCGATATCCTGCTTGTTCTATTTGCTCAAAAATATCTTCTCTTCGCTCATGCCTTCTATTCTCGGCAAACATCGGATAGACTCCTACAGTACCATTGTCATGGAAGGAAACCCAGTTATTTGGAAAGATAGAAGCTGGAGTGTCAAACTCCTTCGTATCAGAAACAACAATCACATTGATCCCATGATCTCGCAACTTTTGAACATATTGATCAAATTCTTCTTGAGCTCTGGCATTGATGGTTTCTGGAAGTGTTTTGGTCACTTCCTTTTGATAATAATTGTTGACTGCTGTCTGTTCATTCATCCTAAAATCGATAGGACGAATCATTAAGATGGTATTGGTTGTTTGTCTCATTTTCTTTTGAAAATCACGCAAAGATAAAAACTGATTTTATTATTTCTTTAACAAAGTAGTTAGAATTTTCTGTTTAACTAATTCTTATTTTTGTTAAACAATATTAATTGCTTAAAATCTCTAAAAAATGAAAAAATTAAAATTTCTCATCCCTGTACTAACAATTCTATTTGTATTTGCTGCTTGTGATGAATCGGATGACCCTACAGTATTTGAACCACAATCTATTGTAGATCTAGTAACAGGTGTTCCTAACTTAGAAAGTTTGGAGGCTGCTTTAATCAGAGCTGACCTCGTTAGTGCTTTAGAAGGTGCTGGACCTTTTACCGTACTCGCACCTAGCAACGAGGCTTTTGACAACTTCTTAGCAACAAGTGGATTCCCTACGTTGAACAGTGTTCCAGTTGATGTATTAAGACAGGTATTATTGAACCACGTGATTAGTGGAAACCTACAATCTACAGACTTATCTACTGGATTTGCAACCACCCTGGCTACAAGTGCGGCAAACGGATCTCCGATGTCTATTTATGTCGACACGTCCGATGGTGTTACTTTCAATGGGATTTCTTCTGTTGAAAATCGCGATATTCAGGCTACCAATGGAACTATTCATGAAGTGGACGCTGTAATTGGACTTCCAACTGTGGTGGATCTTGCAGTTGCTGCTGAGGCTACAAGCACCTTAGTATCTGCTGTAACTGCTGCTAACTTAGCAGGTACTTTATCAGGCGACGGACCCTTCACTGTTCTCGCTCCTACCAACGATGCTTTTGCTCAATTTTTAGATGACAATAACTTTACTGGACTTGGTGACATTCCTTCTGACGTCTTAACTCAAACATTATTAAATCATGTAATTGGAGGTGCTGCTTTAGAAGCTGGTGACTTATCTACTGGATATGGAAGTACCTTGGCAACAAGTGAGGCTTCAGATACTAACATGTCTATTTTCATCGACACTTCAAATGGTGTACGTTTTAATGGAATTTCTTCTGTTGCAGTGGCTAATGTCAATGCAAATAACGGCACCATTCATGTAGTTGACCGTGTTATAGGATTGCCAACTGTGGTAGATTTCGCTTTGGCAGACCCTACGTTCTCTACTTTGGTATCGGCTTTAACTAGGGGTGATTTGACTACAGATTTTGTGAGTATCTTATCTACAGGTACAGGAACTTCTCCTGCACCATTTACGGTATTCGCCCCAACGAATACAGCATTTGGTGAATTGCTTGATGAATTGAATCTAATGATGTTATCTGACATTGATGAGCCAACTTTGAACGCTACCTTAACTTACCATGTCGTGGGTGGTGCGAATGTAAGAGCTGCTGCTTTATCAGATAATTTCACGGTTCCAACTTTGGGTGGTGATATTACTGCCAACATTACAGGTGGAGCAACGTTAACCGATGCAAACGGTCGTATCAGTACCATCATTGCAACGGATGTTCAAGCCAACAACGGAGTTATTCACGCCATCAACAAGGTAATCTTACCTTAATTAGAATATACAAGCTTACATGTAACAAAAAGCTCACCTAAATGGTGAGCTTTTCTATTTAAGATATTTTTATCTTGTTTAGTTTTTTACTATATTTGTTAGACAGAATAGTTTTAAAACAACTATATCTTCCTTAATTTAAGTTTTTATTTATGTTCATAAAACCTCACCTAGTGAGGTTTTTGACTTCAGTCACGAATTAATGGAAGTGTTGAACACCTCAGCAAGCCTTCTTGTTTTGCTATTTCTGCATAAGGCACTTCTTCAACAGTAAATCCCTGATCTCTTAGCCAAGTATTTAATCTGGTAAAATTCCTTTCAGAAATAATGACTTCTTCAGAGATAGAAAAAACGTTGCTATTCATCTGATACATCTCCTCTTTTGAGATTTCAAAAATGTTCTCTCTACCAAAGTAATCCACCAACCATTGGTATTCACTTTCTACTAAGAAACCATTTTTATGAAGTATGGCTTTGTTTTTTCCTATCGGTTGAAAGCAACAATCTAGATGCAGCGCATTTTCTTTAGGATCATCATTGGATTTTCTGAGTTCAAAAGATTTCACTTTCTTATTGGGAAACAACTTACGCAGAGCTTTAACTGCCTGAATATTCGTTCTAGCCGTGATATAGTCAGGATAATCTTTCGCTGAATACGTTCCAATGAATATATAATCATTCCATGGCATCACATCTCCACCTTCAACATGACATTCCTCAGGCAATGTGATTCTATTTTCCTTGGGTATTTGCGACCAAACATGCTCTATGGCAAGAATTTCACGATCTCGGTCAGGAAGTATATTTGCTCTGATGAACTTGTCTTCAATCACAAATGCGATATCACGAGAAAATATCTGGTTGTAATCTTTGATAATCTCAGGTCGAAATACTTTGACTCCATATTTCTCAAACACCGCAGCAACGGCTTCCATCTCAGGAATCATATCTTCTTCCTTGGGATAGGTTCCTGCTAATACATGTTCTCTACTCTTAGGATCATAGCAATCCTCAGGAGCTGGTGTAGGTCCATTATTGACAGCTGTTCCTAATACAACAGCACGAAGTCTAGAGGTTTCATTTTGGATGTTTAGTTGCAACATAATAAGACGAAAAAAAGCTCCATAAAACTATGAAGCTTGTGAGTTATTTTGGTTTGAATTTATCTTTCTGAGATATCTTTGAAAGTTCTTAGGTTTTCACCTGTATACACCTGACGAGGTCTACCAATAGGCTCCTTGTTTAAGCGCATCTCTCTCCATTGTGCAATCCAACCTGGCAAGCGCCCTAAGGCAAACATTACCGTGAACATTTCAACTGGAATACCCATTGCTCTATAGATGATTCCAGAATAGAAATCTACGTTTGGATATAGTTTTCTATCCACAAAGTATTGATCTTCCAATGCTTCTTTCTCCAATCCTTTTGCAATTTCTAGGATTGGGTCCTCAACTCCTAAATCTCCTAATACTTGATCGGCCGCAACCTTGATGATTTTAGCTCTTGGATCAAAATTCTTGTATACTCTATGTCCGAATCCCATCAAACGGAAAGGATCGTTTTTATCTTTGGCTTTCGCCATGTACTTCTTGGTATCTCCACCATCTTCTTTGATTGCTTCCAACATTTCTAATACAGCTTGGTTGGCTCCACCATGTAAAGGTCCCCACAGTGCAGAGATTCCTGCTGAAATAGAAGCAAACAATCCAGCGTGAGATGATCCCACGATTCTTACCGTAGAGGTTGAACAGTTTTGCTCATGATCTGCGTGAAGAATTAAAAGCTTGTCTAAAGCGTCTTTGATAATTGGATTGATTTGGTAGTCGTCATTATTTGGACTTTGGAACATCATTTTCATCACATTCTCTACGTAATCCAATTTATAAGATCCATAATCCAAAGGATATCCTTTTTTCTTGCGCATTGTCCAAGCAACTAATACGGGGAATTTCCCCATAATTTTTACAATCGCATTGTACATTTCTTCTTCAGAGTCTACATTCACCGAAGATGGATTAAAAGAGGTTAGTGCCGATGTTAAAGATGACAACACTCCCATTGGATGCGCGTTCTTAGGAAATGCATCTAATATTTTTTTAACCTCATCATCAACAATTGCATTCTCTTTGATATCCGAATAAAATTTATCTAGCTCTTCGGTGCTAGGCAACTCACCAAAAATCAACAGATATGCCACTTCAAGAAAGCTGGCTTTTTCTGCCAAATCTTCAATAGCGTACCCTCGATAACGAAGAATTCCTTGCTCCCCATTAAGGAAAGTAATTCCACTTTTACAAGATCCTGTATTCTTAAAACCAGGGTCTATAGTGATCACACCTTTTGTAGCTCCTCTCAATGTTTTCACATCGATTGCAAGCTCGTTTTCGGTTCCTTTAATGATTGGAAATTCGTACGATTCTTCTCCTATTTGTAGCTTTGCTATATCTGACATATTCTATTTTATTATTTAATTTTTTGAAGCCCCACAAAGATAGCCTTTTTAAAGGATTTTTAAAAAAGCACCTGATAGTTTTTCAGAATGAAAAAATAAGCTCTGTTGATTAAAAAAGTCAAAAAAAACCCCGACAATTACTGTCGAGGCTATTTTCCTATTAAAATATTATTTCCTTATATCTTGAATGCTTTCTCCTGAGGAAAATAAGCTGTATCTGCTAGTTCTTCTTCAATTCTTAATAACTGATTGTATTTTGCCATACGATCTGAACGAGAAGCTGATCCTGTTTTAATCTGACCCGTATTCAATGCCACTGCCAAATCAGCAATGGTATTGTCTTCGGTTTCTCCTGAACGGTGACTCATTACAGAAGTATATCCAGCATTTTTTGCCATGTTTACGGCTGCAATTGTTTCAGTTAAAGTTCCAATCTGGTTTACTTTGATCAAGATTGAATTCGCAGTTCCGTTTTCAATTCCGCGAGAAAGACGTTCTACATTGGTTACGAATAAATCATCTCCTACCAACTGAACTTTATCTCCAACTTTATCGGTAAGGTATTTCCATCCATCCCAGTCATTTTCATCCATTCCATCCTCAATTGAGATGATTGGGTATTTATCTGCCAACTCAGCCAAATAATCAGCTTGTTCTTGACTTGTTCTTATTTTTCCTCCTTCTCCTTCAAACTTGGTATAATCGTATTTTCCGTCTACATAGAACTCAGCAGCGGCACAGTCCAAAGCAATCATTACTTCGTCTCCGAACTTATACCCAGCATTTTCAACAGCTAGAGCAATGGTATCTAGAGCATCTTCTGTACCATCCAAGGTTGGTGCAAAACCTCCTTCATCTCCTACTGCAGTGGACAAGTTTCTCTTGTGTAAAACCTTTTTTAGGTTGTGAAAAATCTCAGAACCCATTTGCATTGCATGTGTAAAGTTCTCAGCTTTCACTGGCATTACCATAAATTCCTGAAAAGCAATCGGTGCATCTGAGTGTGATCCTCCGTTAATGATATTCATCATTGGAACTGGCAATGTATTTGCAGAAACTCCACCTACATATCTGTACAATGGCATTCCTAACTCATTCGCAGCAGCTTTTGCAGCGGCCAATGAAACTCCTAAAATAGCGTTTGCTCCCAATTTCGATTTGTTTGGAGTACCATCTAAATCGATCATGATCTTATCAATCAAATTTTGTTCAAAAACTGAAACTCCAACCAACTCTTCTGCAATGATTGTATTGACATTTTCTACAGCTTTCAAAACTCCTTTACCCATATAGGTATCTCCACCATCTCTTAGCTCTACCGCTTCGTGTTCTCCTGTTGAAGCTCCAGATGGAACTGCAGCTCTACCAGTAACCCCATTTTCTGTAACTACATCTACCTCTACTGTTGGGTTTCCTCTTGAATCAAAAATTTGTCGTGCGTGAATGTCCAAAATCATACTCATATCACTATTAATTTAGGTTAGTTTTTACTTTAATTTTTCACGAGCTAAATTACATATAATGCAGGACTCTTTGAGAGATAAAAATTAATTTATACGAAAACGATTTCAACTTAAAAAGAAAACCCACTCCAGATGGAGTGGGAAAAATTGCTATGAAAAAGAAAGTGATGATATTCATCACCTATACAAAGGTAATCTTTAATTTGAATACTGCAATGATTTATCGTTAAATGGTTATTTTTAATCGACGAACTGCAAAAAATAGCAAAAAAAGTGTGTTAAAACACAACAACAACTATACAACTGCTGCTTTTGCTTTTTTCACATTTGCAATAAAATCATCAAATAAGTATTCAGCATCGTGCGGTCCTGGACTTGCTTCTGGGTGATATTGTACCGAGAAACAATTCTTATTCTTTATTCTAATACCTGCCACAGTTTGATCATTTAAATGAACGTGTGTAATCTCAACATCTGGATGTGCTTCTGTTTCTTCTCTGTTGATAGCAAATCCATGGTTTTGAGAAGTAATCTCTCCTTTACCCGTTAGTAAGTTTTTAACGGGATGGTTGATTCCTCTGTGACCGTTGTGCATTTTATACGTAGAAATTCCGTTTGCCAAAGCAATGATTTGGTGACCTAAACAAATCCCAAACAATGGTAAATCTCTTTTGATAATCTCTTTGGCTACTTCTTGCGCTTCATTTAACGGCTCTGGATCTCCAGGTCCATTTGAAATAAAGTATCCATCAGGATTCCACGATTGTAAATCTTCAAAGCTCGCGTTGTATGGATATACTTTTACGTATGCTCCTCTTTTTACCAGATTTCTTAAAATATTCTTCTTAATTCCGATATCAAGCGCAGCGATTTTAACTTCTGCATTCTCATCACCTACAAAATAAGGTTCTTTCGTAGATACTTGAGAAGCCAACTCCAATCCTTCCATACTAGGAACTTCGGCCAACTTTGCTTTCAAAGCATCCATATCGTCAACTTCTGTAGAAATGATCGCGTTCATGGCTCCATTATCTCTGATATACGAAACCAATGCTCTTGTATCTACATCAGAAATAGCAACCAAATTGTGCTTGACGAACCAATCTTTTAAATTTCCATTAGAATCTACACGTGAGTGTTCAAAGCTGAAGTTTCTTACTACCAAACCAGCTATTTTAATTCCATCAGATTCTACTTCTTTGTCATTCACTCCATAGTTACCAATGTGTGCATTGGCAGTTACCATGATTTGACCGAAATAGGATGGATCTGTGAAAATCTCTTGATATCCTGACATTCCAGTATTGAAACATATCTCTCCTGTAGCAGTTCCTTCAATTCCAATTGATTTTCCGTAGAAAACAGTTCCGTCTGCTAATAAAACAAGTGCCTTTTTACGTCTTTGATATTTCATGAAAATTTAAATAAAGTTTGACAAAAATACGAATTAATAGATTGTTGATTTTTTAATAGTTATCAGATTTTATTGACAAAAAAAAAGCAGTTGAAAACAACTGCTTTTATATTTTAAATAGTATTGTAATACCTTACAATTTTTTTGAGATCTTCTTCTTTTTTGACTGAGAGTCGATTTGCTGCAATAAAGTCCTTCATTAGCTTTTCCCTCTCACTGTCTTTTGCCATTGCTAATATTGCCTTTTTCTTTCCTTTGAATTCAACAACATTATCATTGGCATCTACAGTCTAGTACTTCCACTTTTTCATGATTCTGGTCTTCTTCCTATTGCCCATTGGATTTGGCGC
>CAZTFN010000106.1:0-11856 GCA_964612905.1 uncultured Flavobacterium sp.
TTGAACAAAGCTGACCTCGTCTCAGAAGAATCAATCGCTGTGCTGAGAGCAACCATTCAAAAATTAAATCCTTCTGCAAAAATCATTGAGTCTTCATTTAGTAAGGTACATACCTCGGAAATCTTAAATACAGGCTTGTTTGATTTTGAAGAAGCAGAACAAAGTGCAGGTTGGATAGAAGAATTGAACAAAGAAGAACACACACCAGAAACCGAAGAATACGGAATTGGATCTTTCGTCTATCGCAGCAAAAAACCTTTTGATCCTGAACGATTCCAAAATTATATTCAAAGTCAATTTCCCACTTCGATCATTAGAAGTAAAGGATTGTTTTGGCTTGCTTCAAGACCCAATCAGGCTCTGATTTGGGGGCAAGCAGGCGCCTCATTGCGAGCTGAAAGCGCTGGTGTTTGGTGGTCAAGCATGCCTTATGAGGAGCGAATGCAATATCCACCTTTTATTTACAATCAAGGGGAAATCGAATCAGACTGGGATGAAACATTTGGAGATCGTAAAAACGAGATCGTTTTTATTGGTCAAGATATGGATGAAGCCTTAATTCGAAGAGATTTAGAAGCTTGTTTATCAACCCAAAAAGAACTCTCTATTCCAGACTGGGAATTTGGATATCAAGATGATTGGCCAATAGAAACCATGGACTAGCTCTGGTAACCTTAAGTTTTACATAACGTCATCTACATATTTAATCAATACTTTTACGAAAAATCATCTCATGGATTTATCTAAAGTCAAGTTAATTGTTTCCGATATGGACGGTACTTTGCTCAATGCTCACGAAGAACCGAGCACGTTGTTCTTTGAGCAGTTCAAAGTCTTAAAAAAACTAGGAGTTCATTTTGTTGCAGCCAGTGGTCGACAGTATAATAGTATTGCTCACAAGTTGGCTCCTATCAAAGACGAGATTACCATCATTGGAGAAAATGGTGGTGTTGCCATGAGAAAGGAAGAATTGATTCATCTTCAAACCATGAGGCCAGAGAGCATCCTAGAAATCATTCCAGCTTTAAGAAAAGTAGACAATATTTTTGTTATTCTTTGTGGACAACATTCGGCATATATTGAATCTAAGGATCCAAAGTTGATTGATATGTTCCGAGAATATTATGGGACTCATGAAATCGTCGAGGATTTGACAACAGTGGTTACTAAAACTCCTATTCTCAAAATTGCGCTCTATCATCCAGCATCTTCTGAAGAATTTATTTATCCGCAGCTGAAGTCCTTCGAAGAAAATTTTTTGTTAAAGATTTCTGGGAGGAATTGGCTGGATTTATCTAGCCCTTCATCTAACAAAGGAACTGCTCTTAAAGTTGTTCAAGAAAGGATGAATATTACTCCTGAAGAAACGGCTGTGTTTGGCGATTACTTAAACGACTTGGAAATGTTACAGTGTGCTTACTTCAGCTATGCTATGAAAAATGCACATCCAGAAGTAAAAAAAGTAGCCCGATTTGAAACTGCTAGTCACAACAACCTAGGCGTTGAAAAAGTGATTGCCGAGATTATAAAGGCGAAGTCTTAACCTTGATAAACTACTTTTGGTATCGGTGATGGCCAATAATTTTAAATTTGAACAAACAATCTTCGAGTACTTGTCCTGAACCTATATTGTGAACCACCAGATATCTTTGATTGTCTGCAGACCGCTTATTCACCAGAACTCCAATATGAGTGGTTCCTCCTCCAAGATTCCATGAAATAACATCTCCAGGTTGATAGTCCTCCGCATTCTTCGTGATGGGTAATTTGACCCCTTTTCGATCGAAGAAGGTCATCAAATTAGGAACTCTGCGATGATCGATGTTTTTATCGGTAGATGTCAAACCCCAAATCTTTGGATAGACAGCAAAGTGACGCTTCATGTCTTCATGAACTTCTTTCTGAAGATCAATTCCCAGTTTTCTGTAGGCTCGAATCACCACATCTGTGCAAACTCCCTTTCCTTTAGGCACATCGCCATTTGGATAAGAAATACTAAAATAAGATGGATCATAAGTAACATCATCTTTAGTCAATTCAATAGCTGCTTTCGATAAATCTTCAAAGAAGTTATCCTGACCAATGACGTTCAGAGAAATAAATAGGAAGAGCGTGAATAAGATCTTTTTCATGTAGATAGAACGTGAAAAAGAAGAGAAACGTATTTAATTTTGGCTAACAGCTAACAATCTACTCAAAAACAATATCATCCAAATAAATCTCATATTCCGATCCATTTCCTCCACCGAAGATCACGAATCCAGATCGAATACATCGGAGATCCTCTTTTTTCAAAGTAATGGTATGCCTGGTCCATTGACGTTCCAATTCGATCTCCACTAACTTTTTAGCAGAATCTGGAAAAGGTTTGTCTTTTTCGATCAGTCCGAAACCAATCCTTGCTTTTACATTCCATTTGGAAGCTTTCGCCCAAAAACTAAAGGTCTTTGCACCACTAATGTCATATCCGCCTAGAATATCACCCCAATCATTGGCAGGATCTTGAAAGGCCAAACCAAACCAGCCTCCTTTAGAATTGTATGCCATCTTGATGGCCGTTTTTCCTGAATGCACATCTTCAGTGTTGGCAATATCTACATCCATGTATTTGTAATCGCCCATATAACCTGAGGCTGCATATGGAAGGTTTTCGCTGTCTTTATAGACAAAAAACGGGAGTTCTGCCTTTGGAACTAAGAACTTATTCTTTCGGGCTTTTTTGTCGTTGATAATAATTCCAGTTGAGGCAATTCCGAGGTTGTTATATGCATCTTTGACCTTCACATAAATCTTGGTTGGACCATCAACTTCCGGAAGCTGTACTTCAAATCCATTTTTTAAATCGCCTCTGTGGTTCAATGACAAAATCTGATCTCTTCGCTTTCTACTTCCTTTTCGATGATTGTATGAGAACGAAAATTCTAATTCATCATTTTCTTTGTCCGAAACGTCCAGTGAAACAGGCACCCAAATTTTGCTTTTCGCTTCTGATTTCGACAAACCAAACTCTTGAATCTCCGGAACCCAATTGACTGGATCTTGATTGGTATATGCCTTTCTCGTTGCCCAATATTGAGGTCGAGTTTGCCCTTCATAGAACATTAACAACCATGGAGCCAAATGTGTTTTATCATTGCCATAATGGAATACATAAGCCCCCAAGTTGTTGGGTTTATTGGCAATCCATTCTGAGTAGCCTTTGGCAATCGCATCATACTTTTCTCCATCAGAAGGTTCTACTTTCACCCCATTCACCTCTTGCTTGATATCCCACTCACCAGTCACTCCAAACTCAGTAAGAACATAAGGTTTGTCGATATTCGCTTTGTTCAATTCCTCTTGCAAGAAGTTTGCTCCATAACCATAGCTATTCAACCCATAAATATCCAATGAAGGCACGTATTTCTGCCACCATTTGAATCCAAAGGTCCAAGCTTCTGTGGATGAAATGGGATGGTTGGGGTCGATTCGTTTGACTTCTTTACAGATTTTTTCAAGTAGTTTAGAATAGGCTTCTTTTTCTGGATCGGTAGCGATGTTTAGATACACTTCGTTGGCAATACCCCATGTAAGTACGGCAGGATGATCTTTGTGTTCTTTCACAAAGTTGATTGCATTCTCATATTGATCTTGCATTCCTTCTGTATCCTCTAGATAGTTGAAACTATCATCGTCCTCCATTCCTGGTCGACCATGACGCATCCAAATCCCTGCCATCACTTTAATATCGTGTTTGTATGCTGCATCCAACAATGCTTTGGTATTCTTACCAGTGGCCCAAGTTCTAATAGAATTCACACCTAAAAACTTAAGGTCTTTGAAGTGTTTGTCATAGTTCTCAACATCATCCACAAACTGAAAAGTGGCTCCTTTAATCTCAAAGGGTTTTCCATCAACCAAGAGTTCCCATTGATTGCCATTTTTTTCAACAGTAGTTTGAGCATAAGAAGTGGGCGTAATTATATTTACGAGTAAAAATGCAATGAGAATGATAGAGTACTTCATGCTTTTGAAATTACAACTTTCTGACCAAACACGGTCGTATTTTCTAATGATTCTATCATATAATTAGCAACTGTAGCTCTATCAATGGTAAGTGAGGGCTTAGGAGAATTTTCGAACGTTTCTTTTACTAATTGAAGTTTCGTACCATTGATCAACCCTACAGGACGTACAATCGTCCAATTCAAACCTGAAGCTTCCAACAATTCCTCTTGCCGTTCATGATCTTTATATGCAGCAGAAATGTTACTAAAGTCAATGGTCCAACGAAACCAAAATGGAATGTCTTTTCTGGTTTCTAACACGCCCCAAGCGGAACAAATGACAAGTCGATTTATCGAATATTTTTTCGCGATGGCAATGACATTTGCCATCACATCGGAAAGGTAAGTTTTAGGTGTTCTTAGCGGCGCCCACGGAAAGTCCGAAGTTCGAGAAATATTTAGAGAAGAGATCACAGCATCACAATTCTTCATTGCCGATTCTAATTCCCTAATATTGATTGGATTTCCCTTTAGAATAGTCAGTCCTTCAACTTGAGTCATTTTCTCTGGAGTTCGAACCAAGCAAGTCACCTCATATCCTTTTTGCAAAGCAGATTGAACTAGGTGTTTTCCTGTTCTACCTGTAGCGCCAAGGATGAATATTTTCATAACGAATCAATATCAATCAAATTTAACCGTACTCTGACGTTCTCTATTGACATGCAGCTTGGTCACATCGGGACGAGAATAATGTCCAACTGCATCAAAATTTTGTCGTTCTTCTAAGACTTTTGTAAAGTCGATGGTTTGATAGAACACTCCTTCTTTATTGATAATCGGTTCTACGATCCATTCTCCATCAGGTCCAGCAATACAAGATCCTCCATTGGCTAAAACCTCAGGTGCATTTTTGACAATTTTGTCGTAATGTGGAGTGTCTTTTGGGAAATCGGATACATTCATCATACTAGACACAGAAATTACGTAGGAACGTGCTTCTCTTGCAATGAATCGTGTAATGTCTTTGGTATTGTGATCGCTTCCTGGCCATACTGCAATGTGCAAGTTTTCACCCAAACCATACAACGCAGTTCTTGGCAGTGGCATCCAGTTTTCCCAGCAGTTCAATCCGCCCACGGTAAAGTCTTTCAAGGGATGAACTTGCAATCCATTTCCATCACCAGGTGCCCAAGTCAATCTTTCATCAAACGTAGGTTGTAGTTTTCTGTGTACTGACTGGATTTCACCTTGAGGGTCAATATAAACGAGCGAAGCATAAATACTATGACCTCCTCGATTCGCGGCGCGCTCCATAATTCCCAAATACACGGCGATGCCGTGTTTTTTTGCCAGCGCACAAATAGAGTCCAATTCTCCCTTTTCAATCGTAATGGAGTTTTGAACATAATGCGAATGCAGTTCTTTCTGAGTGGAAGAATTCCATTCTGCGCCATTGGTTAATGCAATCCAAAATGGATAACCTGGCAACAAGGCTTCTCCGAAAACGATCAATTCAGCGTTTTCTTGAGCAGCCTGCTCAATTGAGTTTTCAATTTTTTGAAGGGTTTGCTCTTTGTTTAACCAAACAGGAGCGATTTGCGCCATAGCGACTTTTAATAAGTTTGATGACATAATTTGTACTATTGTGACTTCGACTTCGCTCAGTCACCATTAAGTTTTATAAGGTTAGCGCATCAAAATTGCTACATTGATACATTAACTAATTGAAATATTTACTACCAATCCTTCATTCGCTCTTACATTGAATACTGTTTGATCTTCAAAAATCAAATACTGACCTTTGATTCCAACCAATTTCCCTGTGTAAGAACCTTCTTTCTGGATGTTTAAACTTTTCGGCTTTTCAGGATATTGATGCACTGGAAAATTCAATTGTGTTTCTGAATTGTTCTCAATGAAATATTCCTGAGCCTCTTCTGGTATAAAAGGTCGTAATCTTTCTTGCCACTTTACCAAATCTTCGTCTTCAATGTCATTCTTTAACATCTTTCTCCAATTTGTTTTATCTGCAACATGTTCTTTCAAGGCAACTTCGGTAATTCCTGCTAAATAACGATTGGGAACCTCAACAATTTCAATGGCTTCATGTGCTCCCTGATCAATCCATCGCGTAGGAACTTGTTGCTTTCGAGTCACTCCTACCTTCACATTGCTCGAATTTGCCAAATACACAATATGAGGTTGCAATTGCATGGCTTTCTCATATTCCAAATCGCGATCTTCCTGACCCAAGTGCGCTTTACTCAATTCAGGTCTCATAATCCAATCTCCTGCTCTCGGAGTATCAAAGAAGCAAGACTTGCAAAATCCTTGTCGATAAATTGGTAAGTTTTCTCCACAGTTGAGACACTCGTATTTCACGAAAGTCATTTCCAAGGTTTTGTTTAACAACTGATTCATATTTAAAAAGTCGGTTTTCATATCCAGATAATATTGGATTTTCTCCCCGTTTTCAGTTGCCATTTTTTTTAAAACTCCTTGATATTGCATGTGAAATATTTTTCTATTTTTAACTCGGTCTGTGATCCTAACAAAATTACAGGAAAAAATCAACTTACTAAAGATTCGCGGCATGGCAATTCCGTTTGTTAATTCAATTATTTCTTGGTTTCTCAAAAAGAGAAAGCATCAGATAGAGCTTTTCTTAAAGTACCCTATCGATGTTCAAGAAGAGTTGTTAATGCGACTACTTCAATTTGCCAAAAGTACCGAGTTTGGAGAAGAGCATAACTTTTCTAGTATTCATTCTTATGAGGAGTTTACTCAAAAAATTCCGATTCAGAAGTATGAAAGTATCCAGCCATTGATAGAACGATGTAGAAAAGGTGAACAAAATCTTTTTTGGCCTACAAAAATCAAGTGGTTCGCCAAATCCAGTGGAACTACCAATGCAAAGAGTAAGTTTCTTCCAGTAAGTGAAGAAGCATTAGAATACTGCCATCTGAAAGCTGGAAAAGACATGTTGTGCTTGTACATCAACAACAATGAAGATGCCGAACTTTTTAATGGAAAAGGATTGCGTCTTGGAGGAAGTTCTGCCATTTACGAAGACAATGATTCTTACTTTGGTGATTTATCTGCAATTATCATTGAGAACATGCCGTTTTGGGCAGATTTTAGCTCAGCACCCAAACAAGAAACGGCTTTGATGAGTGAGTGGGAAAGTAAAATGGAAGCCATCATTAATGAAACCATCAACGAGAACATTACCAGTTTGGTAGGCGTTCCTTCTTGGATGTTGGTCCTGTTGAATCGTGTCCTTGAAAAAACTGGGAAAGACAATATTCTGGAAGTTTGGCCCAACTTAGAAGTATATTTTCATGGTGGTGTAAACTTCAATCCCTATCGCGAACAGTATAAAAAACTGATTCCAAAAGAAGACTTCCGATACTACGAAACCTACAATGCATCCGAAGGATTTTTTGCCATTCAAGACAGAAATCACTCCAACGAATTGCTGTTGATGTTGGACTATGGAATCTTTTATGAGTTCATTCCAATGGACCAATATGATGGGGAAAACTCTAAGGCAATTCCATTGTCTCAGGTTGAGAAAGATGTCAACTATGCTGTTGTAATTACCACCAACGGAGGTTTGTGGAGGTATTTGATTGGTGATACTGTGAAGTTTACCAGTTTGGATCCCTATCGAATTAAAATCACAGGAAGAACCAAACATCATATCAATGTATTTGGAGAAGAGTTGATTATTGAAAATGCCGAAGAAGCATTGAAATCAGCCTGCGAAAAAACCTTCTCCGAAATTACGGATTACACTGTAGGCCCTATTTACATGAATGGCGATCAAAAAGGTGGTCATGAATGGATCATCGAGTTTAACAAAGCTCCTGAAAACCTAGCTTACTTTACCGAATTACTGGACAATGCGTTGAAATCATTGAACTCCGATTACGAGGCCAAGCGCTACAACAATATGACCTTGAAAATGCCCACCGTGCATCAAGCTAAAGAAGGGTTGTTTTACAGTTGGTTGAAGAAACGAGGAAAGCTGGGTGGACAACATAAAGTTCCTCGACTTTCTAACAAACGTGATTTTGTAGAGGAACTCTTAAATTTGTAACATGATTGCTTTCTTTGAACAAAACGCCTCACTCTTCAGTCAATACCCCGACATTCTTGAGGACTTTCAAAGCATCATGACCTTAGAAACATTCCCCAAACATCATATCCTGCACGAAGAAGGTTTTATCTGTGATCATTTGTATGTAATCATTTCGGGAATCGCCCGAGTGTTTTACTACAAGAATGGAAACGACATCAGTTGTCATTTTGCCGCCGAACAAGAGACCATTACCGCGATTGACAGCTTCGTTCAGCGTAAAAAAAGTAAGTACTATATAGAAGCACTGGAAGATTTGGAGGTCTTTACAGTTTCTTTTGAAGACTTGGAAAATCTCTTTTTGAAGCATCCAGAATACGAGCGTTTTGGTCGACTTTTTATGCAGCAAAACTATGTGGAACTTGCAGAGCGAATTGATCATTTACAAATCAAAACGGCACAAGAACGTTATGAGAATTTGCTGGAGCAGAAACCACATTATTTACAGCGGATTCCGTTGAAACACATCGCTACTTTTTTAAATGTGACTCCAGAAACTTTAAGTCGAATTCGAAGTAAATAACTTATTGACAATTGTCAAGAATATTCTATTTTTTGAGGTATAACTTTGCTGAAATACTTCAGAAAACATGACCATTTCTTCAGCGCTTACCCAATTCCACATCGATAATAACCTTCCTAAAAACGGGGGTGAAAATGACGATTTTTTCTACTTGCATTTGAATTTTTTTAGCTTAAAATTCCCAAATCCAAATTTTAGAAAAAAAGTCATTCATATCCATGACATTCAACATATCTTGTACGATTGTGATACCTCATGGAAAGGTGAATCATTCATTGCAGGTTGGGAAATAGCCACCGGAATGTGGAAACATTTTCCTATTTGCTTGTTTAGCATTAGTGCCATGGGTTTGGGATTGTTTCTATTCCCAAAAGAAGTCTACAAAGGATACAAAACTGGATTGCAATGTAACAGTCTTCTTAACTTAGATATGGAAAAGGAAAAATTGCTAAACCTTGAGATAGAGGAATTGAAAAATCGTATTCAAAAGAAAAAGAAAGTAGAGATGAACGGATTTCAGCAGAGTCTTTATCTCTTATGGACGGTAATATCCATCATTACATTTTTGTTTCCAGCGATCGTCCTTGTTGCAATCCTGTTATTGATTCTCTAATGCAAAAGAATATTTTAATCATCAACGGGCACCCTAATGCCGATAGTTTTTGCCAAGCAATAAGCGACACATACAAGAAAGGAATACTAGGTTCCAACGGGAACTTTCAAGAAATTCAGATTCGAGATTTAGACTTCAATCCCAATCTTGCATACGGCTATCAACGGAGAACAGAACTGGAACCGGATTTATTAAAAGCTCAAGAGAAGATTCAATGGGCAGATCATATCGTTTGGGTATTTCCTGTTTGGTGGGGTTCGTATCCCGCGATTATGAAAGGCTTTATTGATCGTGTTTTCCTACCGGGATTTGCATTTCAAAAAAGAGAGAATTCGGTTTGGTGGGACAAGCATCTTACTGGTAAAACAGCTCGAATTATCTCTACTTTGGATCAACCTGCATGGTATTATCGATGGATCAATGGAAGACCTACCTACCATTCCATGAAAAAATTGACCTGCGGATTCGTGGGCATTAAGAAGGTGAAATTTACCACCATTGGTTCTTTGCGGTTATCTACAGAAGAATACCGAAAAAAATGGCTCACCAAAATTGAGCGATTGGGAAGAAAGATGTATTAATGGTATTTTTCATTAATCTTTCCAATAAAGTGCAACACAGGTTATTTTAAATCGTATTTCTAGGGAACCTAGAAAACCAACTATAGATGAAAAAATCCTTACTAATTCTATTCCTCTTTATCTACACTGCGGGTATCTCGCAATTCATCAAAAAAGACTACACTGCGGTATTTGAAAAATTTCAAACACACTTTAACAACAATCATCTTGATAAGATACTCGCTTCATTTTCACCAGAAACATCTACTCCTCCCGAAAAAATAAAACCTGCTTTAGAAGCCTTACGATCCAATTTTGGGAATATTGAGAGCTTTCGTTTCGTGCGACTTGAACCGGATTCTTCGGGGATTATCAAAGTAATCTTTGATTATTCTGTAATGGGCGTTCAACTAACCTTGGATAAGGATCAAAAAATCAAAAAAATTAGTATTCGACCTTTCAAGGATTTCGACAATGCCAATTCAGGGAAACCCGTAGTCAATAATTTATCTTCTTCTGGGAAAACAATTTCTGAGGAACAATTGAACTCTATATTTGAGTATGCAAAATCATTTCCGAATAACAGTCAATTATCGATTGCTTTGATCGACGAAGGAAAGCCAACCTTTTATGGAGTTCTGAAGAGGAATGACACCTTACATTATGCTGAAAACATAAAGGGACAATTTGAAATTGGATCTTTAACTAAGGTATTTACCTCTACCATTCTAGCAGAAAAAATTTTAGAAAATGAACTCAAGTTAGAGGACAATGTTTTTGACATTCTGAACATGAATTCTAAACATGAAATTTCTCTATTGTCTTTGGCAAATCACACTTCTGGATTACCAAGACTACCTTCAAATCTAGACCTGACCAAAGTAGATCAAGAAAATCCTTATAAAGATTATGGGGAAAATGAGCTTCGATCTTATCTACAAGGCGATTTGAGCTTTCTTAAAACTGCTCCGAAAACCTATCAATATTCAAACTTAGGAACAGGACTTCTAGGTTATACCTTGACCAAATCTAGCAACCAATCATTTGAATCCTTGCTCAAAAAATATATATTCTCCAAATATGGAATGGTATCATCAACTACGGATAAGTCCAATGCTCTAAAACTTATTAAAGGACGCAATACAAAAGGAGAAATCACAAAAAACTGGGATCTAGGAGTCTTGGAAGGTGCTGGAGCCATCATTTCAAATGTGGAAGATTTGAGCAAGTTTGTCATGGCACAATTCAACACCAACAATATTGCACTAGAAAAGACACGAAAGAAAACGGCAAAAGCGAACTCTATGATGGATCTTGGTTTGGGTTGGCATATTAGAAGATCCAATGATCAAAAACCATGGTTCTGGCATAATGGTGGAACGGGTGGATATACATCTTCACTTACCTTCAATCCAGAGACCAAAAATGGCGTGATTATCTTATCCAATGTATCTGCATTTCACCCAAAAATGTCAAACATTGATCAGCTCAACTTTCAATTGATGGAAACCTTGGATTGATTTTATGAGGTCACTAGATTTTACGTTCTACCACGTAATCAATCATCTTAACTAAAGAGGTCTTGTATTCCGAATCAGGATAGTTATCAAGAATAGACAAAGCCTTGTTTTTGTAATCGTGCATTTTCTCGATGGTGTATTCAATTCCACCACCCTGCTTCACAAAGGCAATCACTTCTTTGACACGTTTCTTATTCGTGTTATGCTTTTTAATCGAATTGATCAACCAAGCTTTTTCTTTCGGAGTACAGTGGTTCAAGGTATAGATTAAGGGAAGTGTCATTTTTTGTTCCTTGATATCGATTCCTGTTGGTTTTCCGATTTTCTCATCAGAATAATCAAACAAATCATCCTTAATCTGAAAGGCCATTCCAATATACTGTCCGAACTTTCGCATCTGTTGAATGGTCTCTTGATTGGATCCCACAGAAGCTGCTCCAATTCCACAACAAGCTGCGATCAGAGTTGCTGTCTTTTGACGAATGATCTCGTAATATACATCTTCAGTAATGT
>CAZTFN010000107.1:0-11832 GCA_964612905.1 uncultured Flavobacterium sp.
AATTTCTTGGTCCGCTAAATACACTACTGTTTGACCGTCTGGACTAAACTGAAATTAATGGGAACTGCAAAAAGTTCTGGTGTCCCGTTAATTTCTTGGTCCGCTAAATACACTACTGTTTGACCGTCTGGACTAAACTGAAATCTCTTACCAGCTCCAAAGCTCACATCACCATCCGTTACCATAGTGCCACTAAGCTTGGTGTTTGTTCCTCCAGCAATGGGTACGCTGTAAAGTTCAAATATGTTGTCTGTATCTCTATCGGCAATATAAACTACTGTATTTCCGTCTGGGCTAATTTCATAATACTCAATTGAGCTATTTGCAGATAAATCAGGATGTAGTTTCACCTGAGAGGTTGCTAAAATTGAAGTCATTAGTGTAATGACAATAAGTAATGGTCTTTTCATTGTGTTGAATTGTTTTTGATTAACAATCCAAAGGTCCCATGAAAGCAGGTTCAAGTGTTAATCCGTTTCAGACATATGGTAGTCGAAATCGGACATTCGTAGTATTTATAGGAGTTTTAGTAAATTTTTTTAGAGCATTTCGCTTGGTTTTTTACCAAATCGATTGGCGAAAAGCTTGGTGAAATAAGAGGCATTTTCAAAGCCCACTGCATACGAAATTTCGGCAATAGTCGCATATTTTCTTGACTGTAAAAGTTGATATGCTTTTTGCATTCGCACTTCTCTGATAAACTTTAAACAAGAAAGTCCCGTCATCTTTTTTAGAACTCTATTGGTTTGTCGCTCACTTAGGTTTAACTCACTGGCCATTTCTTTTACGGAAAATTCGTTGTTGCTTAGATTGCTTTCCACAATTTCTTTGGCTTTGTGCAAGAACTCTTTTTCAGTTCCAATGATTTCTTCGGTTTCTGAATCTGTTTTGGTTTCTTTTCGGACGAAAGAGTTTTGAATTAAGTTGTGTGCTCTTGCTTTCAACTCATTGCCACTGAAAGGTTTGGTAATGTAGTCATCAACTCCCAATTGCAGTCCAGCTATTTTATCTGATTCTTCTGATAATGCGGTAATCATAATGGTAGAAATCGATTTCCATTCTGGGTGTTCTTTGAGTTGTGTAACGAACTCAATTCCGTCCATTTCGGGCATCATCACGTCTACCGTAATCATATCAAACTTTTCGGATTGAAGACGTTTGATCCCTTCTAGGCCATTACTGGCAAGAGAAACACGATACTCATCTGATAACAACTGTTGAATAAAATCCGACATTTCTATATGATCTTCAATGACCAAGACATGAGGCTTGTCGGTGTCGCTTAGATCAATATCAGGTCTGTTTTCTGTATCAATAATCGAGATGCGTGAAGACGTGTTAAGTGCGTTTCGATTTGAAACTTTTATAGGAATGTTGACGATGAACTCTGTTCCTTCGTTTAAGGAACTCTCTATTTGGATGGATCCATTTAAAATGTCTACCAGTTCTTTTACCAATGACAATCCAATGCCTATACCACTAGATGGTTTCCCTTGTGAATCGTCCTGAAAATATCGTTCAAAAATTTTGGGTATGGCCTGTTCAGCAATTCCTCGTCCCGTATCTTTTACGCGACAAATCAATTGATTGGATTCGATCTTTGCCGTAAACAATACTTTTCCATTTTTAGGCGTGTGTTTAATTGCATTGGAGAAGAGGTTGTTCAGAATTTTATCCAGCTTGTTGTCATCAATGCCGTAGACCCTATCATCTATAGAAATCTCAGACTCCCATCGAATATTATTTCTTATTGCCAAAGATTCAAAAGCGTAATAAGCTCTTGTGAGGAAAGTTTTTAAAGCAATTGGGTTTTCTTGAAGTTTTAAGAAGCCTTCGTCCAGTTTGGAGATGTCTAAAACTTCATCGGTAAGTTGCAGCAATTTATGTGTGTTGTTGGCAATCTTTTGTAGGTTTCGTTGAACGCGTTTTAAATTATTCTTTTCTAGTTGCTCAAAGGTGTCTTGCAAAGGACCGTGAATCAAAGAAACCGGTGTTCTCAATTCGTGAGATATGTTGACTAAGAATCGAGTACGATCTTTATTTAACTTAACAAGTTGGGCATTGATTTTCTTCCGTTCTTCACTGCGTTTCCAATAGAAATAGGCCAATACGGCAATCAATACAAGAACAATTACAACCAGTCCAATAAAAAGGCGCTGCTGCCCTATCTGAGCATTTTGAATTTCTTCAGCTTGTTTTAAAATTTCAATCTCTGCCTGCTGTTCTTTGGTTTTATATTTGGCCTCGGTATCCCTAAAAATTCGTTCTGTCTCAATACGATCCAGTTGTTTTACCAAGGTGTCGTACTTAACATAGGTGTCCAGTGCTAATTTGTGTTGATTGGTGTTTTGATAGGCCTGAATCAACAATTCATAAGCTTCACCTATTAAGGCAGTCATCTCATATTGCAAAGCTATTTTTAACCCTGTTTCTGTCTTCACAATGGACTTTTGGTTTTGACCTAAGCCTAAATAAGCTCTCCCGTATTTGATATGAAGCAAAGAGACATCATAAGGATTCTCTTGAATATTCATGTAAGGGGCCGCTAAATTGAGATATTTTAATCCATTTTGATATTCTTCAGAATCCACATATAATATTGCCATATTTTGATACACAAATCCTTTTTTATGATCGAGAGCATTGTTATCAAAAACCTCCAAAGCTTTTTCCCAATAATAGAAGGTCGAATCTTTGGATTGCATAATATTCCCAATATTAAATAGTAACAAACCTTCTGTTTCAGGTTCGTTTAAAGGAAGAATGGTTTTATAAGCTTTTTTGAAATAAGACGTCGAAGTTTCTTGATTAAAGGTATCGTCACGTTCTGCTTGAATGGCATAAATGATTCCAATGATGCGGTAGAGCGCAGCAATCTCAATCTGGTATTCTCTACTTTGAAGATCGTTGAGGTTTTGATCAATGAACTCTTGAACTTCATTTGCGTATTCCAATCCCCTCAGCAATTTTCCTGTTTGATAATAGAATAGTCCTTGTCGATTGAAAATTTTAAAAAGGGTGGTGTAGTCTTTTTCACTCTTGTAAAGTGGAAGAACTTTGCGGTATATAGAATCAGCAGCACTGCGATTATTAGTCACAAACAAATGGTCTGCTTTGTATTTTTCCAATTTGAGATTGAAGTTTTGATCGGAAAAAGAATTCAGATACTTTTGGGTGATTTTAAATGATGAATCTTGACTAATGGTAATCGCCTTTTCATATGCTTTTTTGAACTCTTGAAAACGTTCAGTATCTGATTGACCAACAGCTGAAATGCCAATCATTAGAAAGAGAAAAAAGTACAGATTCTTGAGCAATGTGTTGATTGTTAGCGGTGTACAAAGTACACAAAAAAACCACAACTTTTCAGTTGTGGCTTCATATATATAAGAACCAGTTTAGTTCTAGTTGTTCAATGTGTCTTCAGTCTAAGAGCCTTTCGTCTTTAGTCTAGTTATTCAACATTACAGGCATCACCAACATGGTAATTTGTTCACCTTCCTCAGTTCCATCGATTGGCGTTAAGATTCCAGCTCTGTTTGGTAAGGACATTTCAATCAAGACTTCATCAGAATTTAAGTTGCTCAACATTTCACTTAAGAAACGAGAGTTGAATCCAATTTGCATATCGTCTCCTTGGTAATCACAGCTCAATCGTTCGTCGGCTTTGTTAGAGAAGTCCAAATCTTCCGCAGAGATGTTCAATTCAGTTCCGGCCATTTTCAGACGAATCTGGTGTGTGGTCTTGCTAGAGAAAATCGATACACGACGAACCGAGTTCAAGAAAGAAGCTCTGTCAACGGTCAGTTTGTTTGGATTCTCTTTTGGAATTACCGCTTCGTAGTTTGGATATTTCCCGTCGATCAATCGACATACCAATACGAAGTTGTCAAAAGTGAACTTTGCATTTGCATCGTTGTATTCAATGGTTACTTCTTCGTCACCACCACCTAAAACTCCTTTTAATAAGTTCAAAGGTTTTTTCGGCATGATAAACTCAGCAGTCTTGTCAGCAGTTACGTCAGTTCTTGTGTATTTTACCAATTTGTGTGCATCCGTAGCTACGAATGTCAAGCTCTGAGAACTGAATTGGAAGAAGACACCACTCATTACAGGACGTAAATCATCGTTTCCAGCAGCAAAGATCGTTTTTGATATTGCTGTTGCCAACACATGCGCAGGAATCACAGTTGTACTTGGAGAAGGAAGAGAAACCGATTTTGGGAACTCATCACCTCCAAAAAATGCCATGTCATACTTCCCTTGATCCGAAATGATCTCGATAGTACTTTCACCTTCTGTTTTAAAAGTTAATGGTTGATCAGGGAATGTTTTTAACGTATCTAGCAACAATCTTGCAGAAACAGCAATAGATCCTGTGCTATCCGATTCTACATCCACTTCTGCGCTCATGGTGGTTTCCAAGTCGGAAGCAGAAACTTTTAATTTGTTTTCCGATAATTCAAATAAGAAATTATCTAAGATAGGTAAGGTATTATTGCTATTGATAACTCCGCCTAAAACCTGTAATTGTTTTAATAATTGCGAGCTTGATACGATAAACTTCATGTCCTGATTTGTTGTCTAAAAATTGATTAACAAAGATATTCGAATTTCGTGATTTTGAAAATATTGTTATCAACATTTTTCTTTCATTGTTAATAGCTTTTCGCTTTGCAGGTGAAGGGTGAAAGGTGAAAGGTTCATGTGAGATTTTTTTCCAAAAACTCAACACTCAAAATTCAACACTCATCATTGAAATAGTTGTTATAAATCTGTTAACGAAACTAAAATGAACTCAGAAACCCGTACATTTGTTTGCAACCAAATCAACGTTCATGAGAAAATACTTCCTCCTTGTCCTTTCATTGGTGCTGATTTCTTCAGCTATACATGCTCAAAAGCCCGAAAAACTTACTTCAAACGAGATTTACCATCAGATTCAAAAATTGAATTTTTTGGGAACTGCTTTGTACGTAGCGGCGCATCCCGATGATGAGAATACTCGAATGATTTCCTATTTATCCAATCATGTAAAAGCGAGAACTGCTTATCTATCATTAACACGTGGTGATGGAGGTCAGAACTTGATCGGACCAGAGATTCGTGAATTATTAGGTGTGATTCGTACGCAAGAATTATTAGCGGCACGAGGTGTTGATGGAGGAGAACAACGTTTTTCGAGAGCAAACGATTTTGGATACTCAAAACACCCGAAAGAGACTTTTGAGATTTGGGATAAAGACAAGGTATTAGGAGATGTTGTTTGGGCGATTCGAACTTTCAAACCGGATGTGATTATCAATCGATTTAGTCATGATACTCCTGGAACTACGCACGGCCATCATACGGCCTCCGCAATGTTGAGTCACGAAGCATTCGACTTGGTAGGTGATAAAACTAAATATCCTGAACAATTAGAACATACCGATGTTTGGCAACCTACGCGATTGTTCTTTAATACCTCTTGGTGGTTTTACAGAAGTCAAGAGCGATTTGAAAAGGCAACGAAGAACAATCCGAAGTTTATGTCGGTGGATGTAGGTGTTTACTATCCAGTAATGGGATTGTCGAACAATGAAATTGCTTCCATTGCAAGTAGTCAGCACTTATGTCAAGGTTTTGGTCGATTGACACAACGTGGAAGTCAGATTGAATATTTGGAGTTTCTGAAAGGTGATTTACCGAAAGACAGAAAGGATATGTTTGCGGGGATCAATACGACTTGGAATCGAGTTCAAGGAGGAGGAGAGATTGGAGCCATTTTATACGAGGTTGAAAAGAATTTCGATTTTGTGAATCCGTCCAAACACTTACCAGCCTTAATGCAAGCTTATAAAAAGATTCAATTGCTTAGAGATGCACACTGGAGAGAAATCAAGTTGCAACAAATCACTGAGATTATCGAAGCTTGTGCAGGATTGTATTTAGAAGCATCCGCATCAGGTTCAACAGCAGTTCCAAATTCAGAAATCGAATTGGATATTGAAGTAATCACCAGGAATTCAGATGCGAATATTTTCTTAGAATCTTTGAGCTTTCAAACCGATAAAGTATTAACGGTAACTAAAGAGGTTGCTCTGGAAGACAACAAGCGCGAACGCTTCAAACAAAAATTACAATTGACGGATATGGATTATACAGATCCGTATTGGTTGAAGAAAGATTGGTCCTTAGGAATGTATAAAGTGAATGATTTAGGATTGATTGGAAAACCTGAAACACCAAGATCAGTTCGAGTTTCTTTCAATTTGAACATTGATGAACAGAGCATCAGCATTGAAAAAGATGTGATCTACAGATACTCTAGAAGAGACAAAGGAGAATTGTATGAGCCTTTTGAGATTCTTCCTAGAGTGACTACCAAACTGAAAGAAAAAGTAATGTTGTTTTCGGGCAATGAAGCGAAGAAAGTAGCAGTGTCTGTTCGTTCTGGAGCCAATAAGGTCAAAGGATCTTTGTCATTGGAAGTTCCTACGGGTTGGTCGGTATCTCCGAAATTTAAAGAGATTTCCATTCAACAAAAAGGGGACGAACAATGGTATGAGTTCTTGGTAACTCCTTCTCAAAATGAATCGGAAGGAAAGTTGAAAGCATCCGTTACGATCAATGGAAAAAAATACAACAAAGAATTGGTAGAAATCAACTATGATCACATTCCAAAGCAATCGGTTTTATTGAATTCTGAAGCCAAAGTGGTTCGATTGAATATTCAGAAAGCCGGAAACTTTATCGGTTACATCAAAGGTGCGGGTGACGCAGTTCCAGAAAGCTTGGAGCAGATTGGTTATACGGTGAAAATGATCAATCCTGAAGAAATTAACGAGGAAAATTTAAAGCAGTTCGATGCGGTTGTGGTAGGAATTAGAGCCTACAATACGGTTGCTGAATTGAAATACAAGCAGAAGTTTTTGTTGGATTATGTAAAGAATGGCGGAAACATGATCGTTCAATACAATACGAGCAGAAGAGTGGATGTAGCTGCACCCTATGAGTTAGTCTTGTCAAGAGATCGTGTGACGGATGAAAATGCTAAGGTTACTGTTTTGGCAAAAGAGCATTCAGTGATGAACTTCCCGAATCAGATTTCTGAAAAAGACTTTGATGGTTGGGTGCAAGAACGAGGATTGTATTTCCCAAGCAAATGGAGTTCAGAATATACACCGATCTTATCGATAAATGATTCTGGGGAAAGTGCAAAAAAGGGAAGTTTGCTAGTAACCAAATACGGAAAAGGAAATTATATTTATACGGGGTTAAGCTTCTTTAGAGAATTACCCGCAGGAGTCCCTGGAGCTTACAAACTCTTTGCAAACTTGCTATCGATTGGAAAAGAAAACATCAACCAAGATCCAAAACTGAAGCAATAACATGTCAGACAAGAAAATCGTTTGGAAAAAGATGTATACGATTGTGCTGGTAGCCAATCTTCTCTACATCATCTTATTCTATTTCATCACTCAAACTTTTGCTAATTAATGGGAAGTCAGTTACAAACTCTGGACTGGATTGTCCTATCGGCAACGTTGTTTTTTATTGTGGCTTACGGAGTGTATAAAACTCGTAAAAGCGACAGCGGCGTACAAGATTATATCAAAGGAGGAAACGATACCAAATGGTGGACCATTGGTTTGTCGGTGATGGCAACACAAGCCAGTGCCATTACGTTTTTGTCAACACCGGGTCAAGCTTTTCATGATGGAATGGGATTCGTTCAATTTTACTTCGGATTGCCCATTGCCATGGTGATCATTTGCATGGTCTTCATCCCAATCTATTACAAGCTCAACGTTTATACAGCCTACGAATACCTTGAATCTCGATTTGATCTCAAGACGCGTTCTTTAGCTGCGTTTATCTTTTTGATTCAACGTGGATTGGCAGCAGGAATTACCATTTACGCACCAGCGATTATTTTATCTTATGTACTTGGTTGGGATTTGATTACCCTGAATATTATCATCGGATTAATTGTGATTTTCTATACCGTTTCGGGAGGAACCAAGGCAGTGAATGTGACTCAAAAACAACAAATGATCATCATCTTTTCAGGGATGATTATTGCGTTTTATTTGATTATGAAATATATGCCAGACGGAATCACGTTTAGCAAAGCATTGGATATAGCAGGAGCCAACGACAAGATGAAAGTCTTGGACTTCACATTTGATTTGAACGAAAAGTATACGGTTTGGACAGGATTGATTGGAGGAACCTTTTTAATGTTGTCGTACTTCGGAACCGATCAAAGTCAGGTACAACGTTATCTGTCTGGAAAATCGGTGAGAGAAAGTCAGCTAGGATTGTTGTTCAACGGATTGCTCAAAGTGCCGATGCAATTCTTCATTCTGTTAACAGGAGTAATGGTGTTTGTGTTTTATCAATTCAATCCATCTCCATTGAACTTTAGTCCGACTGCTAACGAAGCTGTCATCAGTTCCGAATATTACGATGAGTATAAAAAGCTAGAAGCAGAACACGCAAAGATCGAGCAAGAGAAGAAAACACTCGTTTTAGATGGAGTACAAGATGGAGAACGGGCTTTAATAGCAGCGCTAAATAAAAAAGATCGTGAAATCAAGAAGCAAGGAAAAGCGATCATTGATCGAGTAGCAGAAACTTCAGATCAAAAGATACAATCTAATGATAAGGATTATGTCTTCATACACTTCATTCTGAACAATCTTCCTAGAGGAATTGTTGGTCTCTTATTGGCAGTGATTCTGGCTGCAGCGATGTCGTCTACAGCTTCTGAATTGAATGCCTTAGCATCTACAACAACCATTGATGTCTACAAACGAAATGTCCGACAAGGAAAAGACGAAGCACACTATGTAAAAGCTTCTAAATTATTGACTGTAGGTTGGGGAATATTGTCCATTATTATTGCCTGCGTCGCCGATTTATTCGATAACTTGATTCAGTTGGTGAACATCATTGGGTCTATTTTCTATGGAAGTGTTTTGGGAATTTTCTTGCTAGCATTCTTCTTCAAGTTTGTCAAAGGAAATGCTGTGTTCTTAGGAGGATTGGTTGGTCAGGTGTTGGTCATTCTGATTTACATCTTCTTTATCCATATTCCTGAAATGAATGGCGAACCACCAAGATTGCCCTATTTGATGCTGAATATTATTGGAGCTGTGATTGTGATTGCTTTATCGATTTTGTTCCAGTTAATACAACCCAATAAACCATCGCCAGAACTAGCGACTTAATTAATATGGAATCTCAACAACCCAAAGAAATTCGATGGGGAATTATAGGTCCTGGTAAAATAGCACATAGATTTGCTCAGGATTTAGCAAAGGTTCCTCATAGTAAATTAATTGCCGTTGCTTCTCGAAGTCAAGAAAAAGCCCATGATTTTGCCAAGGAGTATGGAGCAAGTTATGCACTCAGTTCCTATCAAAGTTTAGTGAAACATGATGAGGTAGATGCGGTCTATGTAGCTACTCCTCACAGTTTTCATAAAGAACATTCCATTCTGTGTTTAGAGCATGGCAAAGCAGTTTTGTGCGAGAAACCTTTTGCTATGAATGGGGAAGAAGTGGAGGAGATGATTGCAGCGGCTAAATCCAATAATACCTTGTTGATGGAAGCCTTGTGGACGGCTTTTGTACCTAGCTTTCAATACGTGCTGGAATTGATTCAGGAAGAGACCTACGGAAAGTTGGTTTCTCTGACGGCCGATTTTGGTTTCTTTACTCCATTTGATGAGTCCAGTAGGGTTTTTGATAAAAAGACAGGCGGAGGAAGTTTGTTAGATGTTGGAGTGTATCCAATTTTCGCGGCACTCTCTTTTCTGGGAAGCCCTGATCGTATTACCGCTGAAGCCACCTTTTTTGAAAACGGAACAGATTCCTCTTGTGATATGATTTTCCATTATAAAGATGCCAAAGCTTTTCTGAAAAGCACTTTGATAGAAGTCACGCCTGTTGAGGCAACTTTGATCTGTGAACATGCTACCATTAAAATTGAAAGTCGATTCCATGAACCTACGGATATCACCATTGAAGAAAATGGAACTTCAAAAACCATTGAGTTTGAACGACCTACTTTTGGTTATAGTTACGAGATTGAACACTTCAATCAATTACTGAGAGACGGGAAGAAGGAAAGTGATATCATGACTTTTGAACGCTCAAGAAACCTGATCAAAACATTGGATGCTATTAGAAATCTCATAAATTTGGAGTACTAGTTTGTAGTTCTGATAAGTTGTGAAACATGCTTGAAAAGACTTATATTTAATCACTAGTAATTTAAAAAATCCGATATGAAGAATAATATTTCAAATTTAGGAACGGTATTAAGCAAAAAAGAACAATCAACGATTAGTGGCGGAAACTCGAATTGTGTGGAAACTACAAATACTACTTGCAATGGTAGCAGTCAGAGTAGTACAGGTTCTTATAATCCTTACACAACCTCTCCAGTTGTAATTTAATTAACCCATAGTGATTCATATAAGAACAGCTACACACAAAGATCTACCCGTATTACTAGAATTTGAACAAGGATTGGTCGATGCAGAGCGCCCTATGGATCCCTTGTTAAAAACCGAGAAGACACATTACTACAATCTTCCAAAGATGTTGGACCATGAGCAAATAGAGATTGCCATTGCTGAGATTGATGGAAAACCTGTAGGATGCGGTTATGGTAAGATTATCAAAGCCTTGCAGTGTTTTACTTACGAGCATTATTGTTATTTAGGATTTATGTATACCCTTCCAGAAGCTCGAAGAAAAGGGGTGAACAAAGCCGTTATGGAGTACTTATACAACTGGTCCCAATCAAAAGGTGTTTATGAAGTCCGATTGGATGTCTATCCCAACAATCCAGCAGCAATTAAATCCTATGAAAAAGTAGGAATGAAAACAGGACTGCATATGATGCGGGTGGATTTGCGTGAACGGGATTAGTTTTTTAGGTTCAAAGTCTCAAAGTCTCAAAGGTGCAGAGGTGCAAAGGTGCAAAGCGATGCTCTGAGCGGAGTCGAAGAGTGGAAAGCCTCATGGTTCTTCGCACTCTGAGCTGCGTACCACATAGGAAGATTAAAGACTCATTCTATCATCCTGTTATTCCCTTATTTTATTATTGACTTATTAGATTATTTTAAAAATAAAAACCGCACAATTTCTTGCACGGTTTTATATGGTCAATTGATCACTGTTAAATGATCATTGTTAATTGTCAATTGATTAAAGCGCTCCCCATTCTTTTAGAGAGTCCTTGTTCATTTTCATGTAGTCTTCGTTACCAGCTTTGGTAGCCAACTCTAAAGAAGTCTTAGCAGCAGCAATCGCTCCTTTTTTGTTTCCAGCCATCGCATGGATCAACGATTGTTGTCTGTAATACCAGAATCTTGGCTGATCCTTGGTCATGTCAATTGCCTTGTCAATCCACTTTACAGCTTGATCAACGTTCTTTCCAGCTTGCTTATAATAAACTGCAGCAGCATAGTAATCAGCAGCTCCAGGTCCGTTCATTACTTTGTCAATAGAAGCTTGAACTGCTTTGTCCGTAGGCGTTTCAAACTGAATTCCTACATAGGTGTTCTCCCAAAGAATTCCGATCACAGCAGAATTGTTGGTTAAATCATCAAACGTCATTGTGTACGTTTCAATTTTCATTGGCATTGGTGTCACATCTGCAGAAACCTTTGCCGCTACTTTACTGTCGTCCCATTTTCTTGGAGTTCCCCAATTCGTTGCGTCTGTGTAGAACATTACTTCCCACTTGTCTTTGTTAGGGACCGTGTACATTGCGTATGTTCCAGCTTTTAAGTTTTGTCCGTTTACAGTTACATCTGTACTGAAGGTAATTTTT
>CAZTFN010000108.1:0-11703 GCA_964612905.1 uncultured Flavobacterium sp.
ATTGATTATTTTAGAAAGTCGAATCGTATGCCGGCTTTCAAAAATACCGATGAGTTTGATATTTTTTCTGTGATAAGCGACGACAATTTGAATGCCGAGAAAAAAATTATCAAAGAGCAGATTTTAGCCGATGTTCGTGAGTTAATTCACGAGCTTCCAAGTGAGCAAAAAGAGGTGCTCATCATGCGTATTTACAAGGATATGAGCTTTAAAGAGATCAGTGAAAATACCGATGTTAGTATCAATACAGCTCTTGGTAGAATGAGGTATGCACTGATTAATTTGAGAAAGATTATTGAGAAGAATAAAATTATTTTAGTAAATTAACAATAAAACTAGGGTTGCTTCGTTATTCTGTTGAACAACAGACAATAAAAACAAATATATGAAGCAACTTTACACTGAAAAGTCTTCTGATTTTCAGGAGCAACCAAAACAAGAAACAGTTCAATTTTTGATTAATTTTTCCAAATCGCTATCAATTGTTAAAACGAAATCAAATTTTCTCATTGAATTGAATTTGAATTAAGAGTGGGAAAACCCTGACATGTTTGTCAGGGTTTTTTATTTTTCAATGTGGCTTCAACACTTCGGCCATGCTCAGTGGAAGCAAGTTCAGCCACCGATATTTACTTCTTAGCTTTATAATAATCACTCAAAACAGCTTTTCTTCCTACCGTTTTGGTAATAATATCTTTGTCTAAATCCCAACCTCGAGCAGGTGAATATTCTCTCCCATACCAAATGATTTGTAGATGGAGATCGTTCCATTTTTCTCTTGGAAAGAGTCTTTTTGCATCTTTTTCTGTCTGAGCCACACTTTTTCCGTTGGAAAGATTCCATCGATACATTAATCTGTGAATGTGTGTGTCTACTGGAAATGCAGGAACTCCAAAAGCCTGACTCATGACTACACTTGCGGTTTTATGCCCTACCGCAGGAAGTTCTTCCAAACCTTCAAAGGATTGAGGAACCTCACCGTTGTATTTTTCAATTAAGATTTTTGACAACCCGTAAATTCCTTTTGATTTCATTGGAGACAATCCACAAGGCCTAATAATTTCTTTGATTTCTTCAACGGTCATTTTGACCATATCGAATGGGTTGTCAGCTTTCGCGAATAGTAAAGGGGTAATTTGATTTACCCGAACATCGGTACATTGAGCAGACAATAACACTGCTACTAACAATGTATATGGATCTTTATGGTCTAATGGAATTGGAATTTCTGGATAAAATTCTTCCAGTTTGTCAATAACAAATTGAACTTTTTCGGCTTTGGTCATTTTGGTAGTTTCAAAGTTGTGCCCTTCGACTTCGCTTAGAGTTTTGAATCGCAAAGGTACAAAGTTTCTAAGGTTCAGTGGTGGCGTTACAAAGTATCAATCTAAGATTTGTTTGGAACCTAAAAGGCTTCGTATCTTTGCAACTATTCAACTTAAAAATCTAAAAAATGACAACATTAAAAGTAGGTGATAAAGCACCAAACTTTGAAGCCAAAGATCAGGCTGGAAATACAAGAACTCTTGCTGATTACGCTGGAAAAAAGTTAGTCGTATTCTTTTACCCGAAAGCAAGTACGCCTGGTTGTACTGCTGAGGCGTGTAACCTTAGAGATAACTATAAGACTTTTCAAGCTCAGGGATATGAAATTTTAGGAGTGAGTGCAGACTCAGCGAAAAGACAGCAAAACTTCATCAACAAATACGAGTTGCCTTTCCCATTGTTAGCAGATGAAGATCACGCGGTAATCAACGCTTTTGGTGTTTGGGGACCAAAGAAATTCATGGGAAGAGAATATGACGGAATTCACAGAACTACCTTTGTTATTGATGAAAACGGTATTTTGGAAGATGTGATTTTAAAAGTAAAAACGAAAGATCACGCTGCACAAATTTTATAGTGATAGCGCTATTCAAATAAAAAACCGAGCTTAAGGCTCGGTTTTCTTTTTTAGAAGTTTTTCTACCTTCTTCAGATTTTCTTTATAGACATTCAAGTATCGACTTTGTTCTTTCTCGCCAAGTTCAACGGCCTTTTGATAGTTTTGTCGGGCTTCATGAAGTTTTTTATTCTCGGCGAGTGCATCTCCATAGCTATCATATACATTGGAATACATCGGATAAAACTCGATATTCATCTTAAAGATGACCTCTGCTATTTTAGGTTGATTTTGAAGAAAACGATATCCTAAGTTATTGATGTCATTCAAATTGATCAATGTTTCTTTTTGACATGCTCTAAGAATGCGTTCTATCTCGAGTATTTCAGAATTAGAAGTAATGTTGTTGAACTCTTTTCGTAAGTTCTTCTGCCTGATTTCTTTAGACTTAGCATATTGTTTAGCAGCTTCTTTAGCCAGTTTTTCTGCAACCTCCAATGCTTCTTTTGAAGACACTTTAATCTGAGGCTGAACACCTACTTTTTCAAAGTTTGATTTTGTGACTGGGTTGATATCTTCCTCGCTAGAGATAGATATCACAAATCGATCATTCAATCGATGCCACATGGCTCCATAACCAGCACCAGCTGTGACTTCGCCAACAATGGTTGCTCGCTGCTGGTGTTTTAAGAAATAGGCAAATTCTTCTGCTGCAGATGCCGAACTTTTATTCACCAAGACATACACTGGAATGTCTGGCAATCGTTTTCCAGGGATATAAGTCTCTGTATAAAGTCCATAGCTACTGTTTTGATAACGATGTGTATATTCAGCTAAATGAACTTGTTTCGGAGGAAATAAATGACTGATTAGAAAAGCAACCAATTTAGGTACACCACCACGATTGTCTCTTACGTCAAAAATAATAGCATTGGTATCTTCTAAAAGTTTCATTGCGCTTGAGATGACTGATCTTGTTTCGTGATAATAATCCCAGTTAGAGAAACTTTGAATTTTCAAGTAACCAATATTGTTCTCTAGTATTTTCAGCTCTGTCAAACCATAGTTTAATGGTTTTGTTCTAACGATGTTTTGAGGTTTGTTTCGTTCTTTTTTTATGGGTCTATACATTAAGTATAAATGCAAATCACCATTAACGGATCGTAATTCTTGTGTGATTTTTTTAGCAAGTGAATCAGGATGAATGATGCCATTAAAGGCTCCCGAAAGTTCCTGCTTCTTCAAATGCTGTCCTATTTGATTTCCCATTTCTAAATTCACATAATAATGACTTAAAGAGTCTGATGCCTTATCGATCAGTTGCTTGATCTCTTTTGGCATGACATTAGAAACTTTCTGTGCATAAGTAGCATTGTGAATCAAGGTGATAAAAAGACAGAAGAGACCTGCTGTACGTATTGTATTCATATTCAAGATTGTATTTTACAGTGAATAAAACTACAATGACAAGTCTGTTAGTAATAGAATGTAATTAGTCTAAATGTTAAAGTATTTAAATTCCGAGGGCAAGTATCCTAGGCACTTTTTAAAATCTCTTGTAAAGTGACTTTGGTCCGAAAAACAGCAGTAATGAGCGATTTCAGAGAGGGTCATTTTGTTTTCCTTGATCAGTGCAATGCTCTTTTCAACTCTAAGCTTCCGACGGTATTCACCAAGTGTACAACCAAAGTACTTTTTGAAATTTTTTGAAATAGTCACGGGATGAACATCCAATATTCTTCCCATAGTTTCTAAATCTAAGGAGTCTCTCCAAGAGTCGTGTAATAGATGTTTTAGTGCATGAATCCAATGTGGAGTAGCTGTCTGTTTTTCAGCGAAAGAAATGAGTTCCAAAACCAAACTTTTGATATTACTTGAAGTTTCCTGATTTTTCGTTAGTAACTCTTTGTGCAAATTGATTAGGATGGATTTGGCATTGGTTTTTTCTGAAATATTTCTTTTGATGTCAGCATCGGTGAGTGAGTATTGCTTTAAAAAAGAAATAGATATTTCAAGATTGACGCTGCGTGAAACTGCGTCGAAGGTAGTATACCTGTGCATTTCCCCAGAGTGATAGAACAAAACACTTCCTGTTTGATCTGCATAATATACGTTGTTACTCGTCTCAGATTGCGCATTTTGCATGACGAAAGCGATGTGCATATTTTCATGACAATGCCAAGTAGGGTTTGGGTTTTTAAGGTAACTAGTTTTGGAAACTATGGCATTGTCTATGGTAATACTATTCTCAATGATACCATTGTATTCGCCTTCTGAATAAACCAATTGATTTTCAACCTGCATGACTTAAAGATAATCATTTGTCTTAAGCCAATGAGATATTTTTACCAGAGGATTAATCTTCTACAGAATCAATCACCAACTTGACAAACTCCCCTAATTTTCTGCTGTTCAGCCAGCGGGTTACGATGACCAAATCGTGTTCTTCATCGATTACAATGTAGTTTCCGCCAAAACCTCTGGCAGAATAAATATTCTTAGAAAGACCTTTCATGCTTTGTTGCTCGTTGAGCCACCACATAAATCCGTAGTCCTTATTGGCAAAAGAAGGCTCTCTTGCAGCTTTGATGTATTCTTTTGAAAGCAATTGTTGCCCCTTCCAATTTCCATTTCTCAAATAGAGCAATCCGAAACGACCGTGATCTAAGGTGTTTATAAAGAGTCCACCACCAAAATGTCCGCCACCACTGACAGACTGTACCATTACTCCATCCACATTTACAAAGGAGTTTTCATATCCATGCCAACGCCAAGTCGTAGAAGCCCCAATAGGGTCCATGATTTTTTCTTTTAAAACAACAGGCAATGGTTTCCGCCATACTTGGAGTAGGGAATAGGCTAGTAAATTTACGCGTACATCATTGTATTTGTAATGAGTTCCTGGTTCGTAAAGTTTGCGATTTTTCCAATCGTCAATACCGCCCGTTCTTGGAGGCCTGTCTGCCCAATCGCAAATGCTAAACTGACATCCCGACCAATCGGAAGACTGATTTAAAAGATGTCGCCAAGTAATTTTAGAATTGTGTTCACCTTCATAGATATCATCTGTTGCATAGTCTTTGACGAAGTCGTCTACACTTTTGATCAATCGATGGTCAATTGCCAGGCCAGCAACTGTAGAAAGATAGCTCTTGGTCACGCTAAACGTCATGTCTACACGTTTCAAATCACCCCATTGTGCGATGATATACCCGTTTTTAATAATCAGTCCAGCAGGTTTTCCTCGTTTCTTTGTTGGGCCTAAAATGCGATAATTGGGTTCTCTTCCAAAGGCTTTGATATTGGCAATGCGCAGATCGGTTTCTACTGAGTTTTCATTGTCGATGGCAAATTGTACTGCTTTGTCAACTTGAGAAGCATTCATCTTGACTTCTGAAGGCGTTTTGGTTTCCCAAGTTTCATCAGGAAAATAGGTAGTTTGTGCAATGCCAATTGCACTGATCAAAAGAAAGGCGAAAAGTAGTTTTAAGGATAAACGAGCTAGTTTCATAGATTCCGAAGGTTTGTTTTGTAAAGATACGGAACCCTAAAGGAAAATGTAGCCATTGGATTCTATGAGGATATGAAGAGCTTGTAAATAAACCGCTCTGGATATCTAATGGTATATTGATGTCCGTTTCGACAGACATTGTAAGGGAGATGCTCATAACCCAAAGCTTTCACTTTTCGCTGAAAGCCCTTATCCTCTTTGGAAAGAATGTGCTTGCCTGAAGGAATTTGATAAACGATATAGTTCTCTAAAGCCAAAGGCTGACTAAAGACTATTCCTTCTAACTTTTTCGTTAATTCAGTGGGATCTATCTCAACAAAGTTGGGTAATAAATTCTGAGTTTTTAGCTGTTGAATGATTTCTTCACATTGAGTAATATCATAACTCAAGAAAGCAATTCGGTATTCTTTTCCGCTGGATGCAAATCGAATGGATTCCAAACGATAGATATGATACAAAACACTGTGAAAGTCTTCCGAAGCAAGGATATTGTCAATAGAGACAATCATGCGTTTTTAAACTTCAATTGCAAACCATTCTTGGCGGCTTGGGCATCTTTCTGAGCACCAATAGCAATTCCTATAGACATTCCAATTGGGATTCCTATTCCTAGCAGCCCCATATTGTCGGTTGCAGCGCCAAATGCAACACCCATTGGAATTCCGAATGCCGACATTCCCAATGCCATCCACAAAGCTGTGTAATAGCCTTTCGGAACAATTTTATGTTCTTTCTCTAGTTTTTTAATAATCGCATACTGCGCTTTGCGAACTTCTTTCTTTAACTCTTTTTCGTCGTGATTTCTGTTGATGACCTCTAAACGCTGATTGATAAATCCTACCATCGTATCAGAAAGTGAGCGCTCTCTGAGCTCATCAATCAATTCTTTAAACCTTGGATAACATCTGGTCAATGCTTTGCTTTGAAAACGAGTTCTGTCTTTGAGTTCTTGGATCATGGTTGGTAATTTACGATTTATTGGACTCTAAAAGGTGAGATTTGTTACAAAGTCAAAACCGCGCACTAAATCGGAAGTTCAAAATACGTGCAGAAAGGAAGTTAGGAACTCCAAATTGGTTTTTGGTGGCAACATCACGAACCCATGTATTGGTGATGGCATTTTGAATGTCAAACATGTTGAAGAGTTCCAATCCAGCAGTCAGTTCTTTGAAGTTCTTCAACCATGTGCTGCCTTCGGCTTTCTTGTTAGCGTCTTTGAAGACATATAAAACTCCTACATCGGCTCTACGGTAATCGCGCAAGCGCTGTTGGAAGTTATAAGGATCAGCATAAGCGGGTGCTCCACCTGGCAATCCTGAATTGTAGACCAAATTCAAATAAGCTTTTAAATCGGGTAGTTGTGGGACATAATCTTGGAATAAAATTCCTAGTTTGAATCGTTGATCGGTGGGTCTGGCAATGTATCCACGACCGTTGATGTTTTCTTCCGTCTTTAAAAATCCTACACTTACCCAGCTTTCGCTTCCAGGGATGAACTCTCCATTCAATCGTACGTCCAATCCAGCAGCATAAGCTTCTGTGACATTGTCGGCTCTGTATCGAATACGAACATTGTCAACAGTATAGGAGTTGATATCACTCATGCTTTTGTAATATAACTCTGTGGTGAGTTTGAACGGTCGCTCCCACATTTCAAAACTGTAATCCATTCCCGTAACAAGATGCACAGATCGTTGTGCTTTGACGTTGGGAACAATATTCCCGTCAAATCCACGGAGTTCTTTATAAAAAGGTGGTTGAGCATACAAGCCTCCCGAGATTCTAAAGAGCATGTCTTTTTCCCAATCAGGTTTGATAGAAAACTGAGCTCTCGGACTCAAGATAAATTGACTCACAGCAGAGGCTCCATTGGCTTTTACGGACCATGATTGTCCACGAACTCCTACATTCCACCAAATCTGATGTTCACCCCAATATCCGCGTTTGCTGTACTGTACAAACCCCATGATTCTATTGGTAGTCAACTCGTTTTCAGTTCGAATGTTTTGAAAAGGTATAATGGGTCCTGTAAATGGTGTATAAGGTTGATCGTTGATAAATCCAGTTCCCGGAGGACGAATGGAAAATCCAAGTGAATCGATCACTTCAAATTCTCGAATACGATCTCGAATATCTTCAGTCTGATATTTAATTCCAAAATCAAGCTGGTCCTCATCTTTTTTATAGGTTCCTCGAACTTGCACATTGGTAATCAATGCGTCCAAATCGTTCCTTGAGTGGTTTAGCTGCGAACCAATTCCTTCTGCAAAGGTCACTTCACCGAAAGTCTCAGAACCGATATTAGAATCTACTTCACCAATATTATAGGTGGCAGCAATATCAAAATATTCTTCTTCTTGTGTGTTGTATGCCGAAACATTGGCGGTTAGCTTTAAGTCATCATTCACTTGATATTCGGCGCTCAAAGCTCCAAACATGGTCAAAAACTGATCTTGCTCTTGTCCATCATAAAAAACAATCAACTCTAAAGGATCACTAACCGTTCCAAAACGCGTACGTCTGGTCACAGGCTGATAATCGTAATCGTTCAATGAAAAAGTTCCTAAGAAGTTGAAAGTCCATTGCTCGTCAAGTTCGTAAGACAGATATCCTTGTACATCGGTAAATCGAGGTCTGAAGTTGGTTTCAATTTGCTTGCTATTCACAAACAAGCTATTATCACGATAACGAACTCCCACGATAGCACTCAATTTGTCATCCATCAATCTGTCTTCAATGGTTACGCTTCCACCTAGCAAACTTCCATCTACAGCCAATCCGAACTCAGTAGGTTTTCTATAGGTAATGTCTAATACAGATGACAATCGATCACCATATTTTGCTTGAAATCCACCTGCAGAGAAATTGATGTTCTGTACCATATTGGTATTTACGAAGTTCAACCCTTCTTGCTGCCCTGAACGAATCAGGAACGGACGATAGACTTCAATTCCGTTGACATAAACTAAGTTCTCATCAAAGTTTCCGCCACGAACATTGTATTGGGTACTCAGTTCGTTGTTGTTGCTTACGCCTGGTAAGGTCATCAAGATAGTGGTGACACTTTGATTGGCACTTGGAATTTTGGTGACTAAGTTCTTATCAATCTTGATGGTGGTAGCATCGTCTTTTTTGGTTTCTACCACAACCTCCTTTAAAACTTCCGATTTCGAAGTCAAGATTGGAGAGAAGCGTATCACAGATCTGCGTTTTGCAGTAAATTCTTTGGTCAATTCTCGATACCCAACCGATCTGAAGGTTAAGGTGACGGTTTCGTTTAAAGGAATTCGAATTTCATAAGAACCATTCTTTTTGGTGGTGGTTCCCGTGTTGCCAAATGTCACACTGACATTTTCAAGCGCTTGATTTTGCTTGTTTTTGACGAATCCTTTAACGATAGCTGTCTTTTGCGCACAAACAATGGCTGGTATGAAGAGTAATAAGAGTAAAAGTTTTCTCACGTAAACGTTGTGCTTATTTTCTATAGAACGTAGAAGTATAGGTATTCGTATTTCCTACGTTGTCAGAAACTACAAGTTTAAAGATATGTTTGCTACCTACCAATTTTTTATCTCGAAAATCGTAAGATAATTTTTTCTTTTTCAAATCGTACTCCATAAGAATCCATTCATCATCAATAAAGGCTTCGTACGATTTAATACCTGATTTAGCATCTGAAATCCGAATGGTCAAATACTTGTGATTGGTCATCCACATACCATCTTGGAAATTTGGATTGTAGATCTTAGGCTTCTGTGTATCCGACAGCAACTTGTATTTCCCTAAGGTTTTGGAGGTGGTAAACATCTTATCCTTTTTCTTACGCGTATTTTGATAGCTAGGATATTTCTTGTTGTTCACATTAGCGATGTACAATTGATCGATATTTTTCCCTTTGTACATAGTGGAGTCGAAGGTAATGGTAAAACGCTTGTCTAATGGGATATTGGGTTTGTGAATGGTTGCAACACCATCTTTCACTTCAAAATCCACAAAGACATCCTCATAAACAGAATACTTGGGAAATGCAATGGTCACACCGCCTTTAGTGAACTTACTAAATTGATCTCTCACAATTTTATATTCGGTGGTATCTGGTTGTTGAGAGAAGATGGTTTCGCTTTTCTTTCCCAGAATAGGAATCTTTACCGTAGAAGTATTTCCTTTAAAATCCTTAATGATAATCTCTACCAAATAACTCAAACCGGCTTCAATATTTATGATTCCCTGATTCACTAAATCCTCATAAATACTGAGTTTGTTGGCAGGATGTTTGTAGGTTCGTTGAACTCTGTTTCTGTATTTTTTATAATGAGGATAATCGATGAGTAGATTGATGTACTTACTCTCAGCAAAAGAGAAGGTCTCTAGATCATGGTAATACTGACGCTCACCATTCACTTTCATTTCAATGCTATAGACACCATTCTTGTTGAGTGCTTTCCCCAATCGATCCCAAGTAGAAACTCCAAAACCAATTTCGCCCAAGGCCGTGATTCGATTCGTTGTATACTCACTTCCTTTCCTTTTCAAAGGCAATACCAACTTTTTATTATTTCCATTGATACGGGATTCCGAAACCATAGGATAGCCCATCAATTTGGTGACTCTAGGCGCTACACTGTCTTGTACTGTGAAACCAAAATGCATCGGATTGATGATGTGTTCTGTTTTGGAATCTCTAATTTCGAAGTGGAGGTGAGGCGCTACAAATCCACCTGTACTTCCAGAGTAGGCAATGACTTGACCTTTTTTCACAGGAAGCTCGCCTTCTTTTGGGAAGATATTGCCAGTTTCAAAACTTTCCTTTTTGTATTGAATGTTCTTTACATATTCTTCAATACCATCGCCAAACTTACTCAAGTGTGCATATACAGTTGTATAGCCATTGGGATGCTTTACATAAATCACTTTTCCATAACCCCAGAGCGCTACTTTAATTCTAGCAACATAGCCATCCGCGGCGGCATAGACTTTCAATCCATTTTTACGCTGAGTTTTGATGTCCATTCCCGCATGGAAGTGGTTGCTTCTCAGCTCACCAAAGGTTCCAGACAACACAATAGGAATGTCTAAGGGTTTTCTAAAATAATTTTTGGGATAGTTTTTTTGCGAATATCCAACACAGCAATACAGCAACATTCCCAGAAGAATACTTCTTTTCAATTTGGATGAATTTTAGACGAAAATAGGAAAACTATTTAAAGAATTCTGTTCAGAACTTAGCAAATTATTTGTTAGTAATTAACAATAAAATTGGAGGATTATTGTCCGTTTTCACAAGGTATAACTTGTGAATTAGATAGTTAACCTATTTTCTTGTTGATAAATGTTAGTTGAATCCGGTTGTAAATTCATTGCACTTTTTTGAATAGTGACGATTTCCCGAAAATATTACCCAGAATTTCTCAATTTCTTAAAAACAGCGTTCTTTTGGAGGTTTATTTTTCGAAATATGCGAAATAGTTGTGTTTTTTAAAACAGAATACTAACTTTGTTCGGATAGTTTATTTGATAAGAGCTGAATGAACAATACCATCGAAGCAATTCATTTATTGGAAGTTAAGTTAAAGAGCTTGCTTTCTAACTATGATTTTTTATTGAAAGAGAATGAGATTTTGCTTCAGAATGTGTCTAATTTACAGCGTCAACTCTTAGAAAAGGAGCAATTGTTAGAGCAGCGAGAAGAAGAATACAACCTGCTAAAGATTGCCAAAACTATCGAAGGCAGTAATCAAAGTACGAGAGATACAAAACTCAAAATAAATGCTTTAATTCGTGAAATTGATAAATGCATCATTCAATTAAGTGAATAAAGTTCATTGTAAGTGTGGCAAAGTTGAAAATAAACTTGGTGATTGCAGGACGAACGTATCCTTTAAGTGTGAACAACACACGTGAAGAAGAAGGAATGCGCAAGGCTGCTGCCAAAATCAACGATCTTATTGCAAGGTACGAACAGAACTATGCAGTAAGCGATAAACAAGATGTTCTAGCCATGTGTGCATTGCAATTTGCATCCAAACTGGAAATCTCTGACATTACGAAAGACACGAACAACGAAGAAGCATTGCAGAAAATAAATGAATTGACCAAGTTGGTTAATACGCATTTGGAATAAGTTCTTTAACATATATAACAATACTGCCTACATTAGTAATTTGTTTGATAAACTCAACACTAATCTTTTATGAAGGATAAGTCTTGGTTGCTAAAGCAAGCTCTAGATGCTGAATTTACTTCAGCACCTTTGGAGATCCTTGATCAATCGGTTAGTCCTAAACTTGTCATAATGGAGTTTATATAAACC
>CAZTFN010000109.1:0-11640 GCA_964612905.1 uncultured Flavobacterium sp.
GTCTCGTATTTCTCTTTGATTCCACGTAGGATAGAAATAGCACTCTCAGTATCGGGTTCATCTACCAATACCTTTTGGAATCGACGCTCTAATGCTTTGTCTTTCTCAAAATACTTTTGATATTCATCCAAGGTCGTTGCACCGATGGCTCTGAGCTCACCGCGTGCCAAGGCTGGCTTTAAGATGTTCGCAGCATCCATAGCACCTTGTCCGCCACCAGCTCCCACTAAGGTGTGAATTTCGTCGATAAACAAGACGATATCACCCTCAGAAGTTGTTACTTCTTTGATCACCGATTTCAATCGCTCTTCAAACTCTCCTTTGAACTTGGCTCCGGCAATCAAAGCTCCCATATCCAAGGAGAAGATTTGTTTCTCCTTTAAGTTTTCAGGAACATCGCCTCGGATGATTCTATGTGCCAATCCTTCTGCAATGGCTGTTTTCCCTGTTCCGGGTTCACCGACTAAAATTGGATTGTTCTTGGTTCTACGTGATAAGATTTGTAGCAAGCGCCTGATCTCTTCATCTCGACCAATCACAGGATCTAATTTCCCATCCATGGCCATTTTGTTGAGGTCGTTCGCGTATTTGTTCAATGCGTTGTAGGTTTCCTCTGCACTTTGAGAGGTTACACGCTCACCTTTACGCAATTCCTCAATGGCAGCTTTCAGTCCTTTCTCAGTCACTCCTTGATCCTTTAAAACCTGCGCAATATTGCTTTTGGAGTTGTATATGGCTAAGATGATGTGTTCTACAGACACATATTCATCGTTCATTTTCTTTGCAATCGAAGAAGCCTCCATCAAACTCTTTCCAGCTTCACGCGATATCATTAAGTCGGCTCCAGAAACCTTGGACATGCTTTCTAATTGCTTGTCTAAGATTTGTTGTACCAAGTCGATATTGATGTCGAGTTTCTTCAATAGAAAGGGAAGAACGTTCTCATCCACCAAGGTAATCGCTTTGAAAATGTGCTCATTCTCAATTTGATTGTGACCCATTTCTTGCGCAAGCTGTTGTGCCTGCTGAACGGTCTCTTGTGATTTTATGGTATAATTGTTAAAATTCATGGTTTTCAGTTTTCATTGAAATTCTTCACTTCCGCAAAAGATTACATTTCTTAGACTTTTATGGGCCACTAATTCACGAATTGTAAATTCTTTTCAAAAGACATTCGTGCATTCGTGGTGAATTTTTTAAGAGCCTTAGTTTACAATCTTAAGCTTAGGTCGCTTTGTTTCTTTATCAATTTACGACAGCTATAAGTCAAAGTCCATACCATTTGAACTAAAGAACACAAAGCAGTCAAAATGACGGTTAAATGCTTGTTTTTGCTGACTTTTTGGCAAATTGGTTGTTGATTGTTGGTTGTTGGTTGTTGGTGTCTGGTGTGTACACCCGTGTAGTCCCCTCAAGGGGACAATTGTAAGGTTTCCTCCTTGAGGAGGGATTAAGGGAGGTGTAAGCATGTAAATATATTTACACATCCAGATTATTGATAACTGATCACTGCTAATTGATCATTGTCAGAGCTCCGATGGCTTAATCCCAAACCGCTCCTTAAACTTGGTATTAAAATAAGAAGTAGAGGAGATGCCGATTTCATATTTTACCTCGGATAAGGTTGGATAGGTTTTGTTTTGAATGAGTTGATAGGCACGTTGCAAACGGACTTCTAGCACAAACTTCACAGGGGACATTCCTGTATATTCATTCAGTAAACGTGACAATTGACGCTGACTGTAGCCAATCTCTTTGGCAAGATCATCAATTTTAAAGTCTTCGTTGGTAATATTGTCTTCCACAACTTGATGAATCTTTTCGACCAATTTTTGATCGAAGGATGCTGTTTGTATTTCCTTGGTTTCTAGTTGCCAAGCCTTTTTATTGGTGCTGTTCTCGATCAAATTAGAAACTCTGGCGAGCAGCTCGTTCTTGTTAAAGGGCTTCACAATATAATCGTTAATTCCCAATTGGTAACCTTTGATCTTATCTCGGTCCAAGACTTTGGCGGTAATCAAGATATACGGGATGTCTTTCTTGTTGGGCAACTTGTTGACTTCTTCTCGTAATTCGAATCCGTCTACTCTAGGCATCATCACATCTGAAGTAATCAAATCGAAATCTTGTTCTTTGATCTTCTTCAAGGCATCTTCACCATCAAAAGCTTGTGTAATTTCGTAGTCTTTTCCTAAGATCTCCAATAAGTATTTACTCATCTCAATATTGTCTTCAACCACCAATACATGAGGTTTCTGACCTTTTTTACGCTGCTTTGATGTTACTGCAGTTTCAATAGGACTTTCCACTTCAAGCAATGGAAGCGTCAAGGTAAAGGAACTTCCTTTATCAACCGCGCTTTCCACAGTGAGGCTTCCTTGTAAAAGGTTTGCGAATTCCTTACTCAACGCCAAACCAATTCCAATACCGCCAACAGATTTGGTGTGTTGTGATTGATAGAATCGATCGAAGATTTTTTGTTGATCTTCTGAATGAATGCCCATTCCAAAATCGGTAATCGTCACTCGAATTTGATCGTTTTGAATACTAGCATTGCAAATGATTTTACTGTCGCTAGGACTGAATTTCAATGCATTGGTGATCAAATTATTGATGATCTTCTCTGTTTTGTTCTGGTCCATGTCAGACCACAAATCAGCTGGAATACTGCTGTTGTATGCTAAGTCGATTCCCTTGTCGTTGGCAGTAGAATCAAAGGATAAGAAGGTTCTCTTGAAGAATTTATCGACTGAGATAGGTGCCAAATGAACTTCTTGCTTACCTTTTTCATACTTTAAGATTTGTAGAATTTCATTGGCGTCTTCAATCACCTTTTTACTGTTCTGTAATGCCGATTGTAAATAACCTGCGGTTTTATCAGGATCTTCTAAGTCTTCCAAGGCTAATTGAATGTTCCCCATCACCAAGGTCAATGGAGTTCTAATTTCATGCGATACGTTTCCTAAGAACTTTGTGCGAATGTGGTTTAATTCCTTTTCTTTAGCAAGATTGTTTTCAATTTGAAGCTTTTTGCGTTTGTTCTTGTTGATGATGGTTTGAACGATGATCACCGCAATCAGTATGAAGACCACAAAAATCAAGATTAATAAGTTTCGATTCTCAATTTGTGATTGAATCTCATCGGTTTTAGTGACGACTTCATCGCGCAATCGCACATCTGCAATCGACTTAATCTGAATGGTGCTCTGTTGTTGCTCAATAATGGCTTCTCTTTTCTTGTAGATGTCACTAGCATTTGTATAATCGCCTCGCTTCTCATAAAGTTGTACCAATTCTTCATAGGCATACAGCAAGTAATAGTCGAGGTCATACTCCTCAATCAATGCAAAAACTTGGTTGATTTCTCTTTCGGCATTGTCCAATTCGTCATAGTTCAAGTAGATTCTAGCAGCAATCAGTTCAGATAATAAGATATAGGGTTTACTGTCGTTTGCCTTTGCCAGTGCTAAAGACTCTTCATTATAATACAAGGCTGAATCTCGATTTACAGTCAAGAACTTCTTCGCCTTGTTGAAATAGGCAAAGTTGAGATTCTCAGCATCTTCCATTTCAATGAGAAAGTCTATAATTGGATTGACGGATTGCACATCTTCAAATCCATTGGCATTGATGGCATAATACCCTAAATTCACATAGTCGATATAAGCTTCATTCCCAGATTTGATGAAGTTTTCTTTGGCTAAATCCAAAAATAAGAGTGTATCTTCTTTGAGATTCAATTCATTGTAGACTTCGGCTAAATCCAAACTGATTTCCCCTAATTCCTCTGGGTCTTCTGTACTTCGGAATGCTTTGTAATAATAATCAAAGGCCAAGGCATAATTGGATTCCTCAAAATACGAATAGCCCAAACATCGGTATAAAATAAACAGCCCTTCATAAAATTCTTGAGCTTCGTAGTATGCAACCGCCTTCTGCAATAAAGGTCGACTTTTGCTGTATTCACCACGAGTGTTCAAATTAATTCCCCTTGTAGCATCGTACAGATTCCTTAGCGATTCATTCTCATCGATTAGGGTTTTGTAGTTTCCATAAATCTCAATGAGGTCCTCAGAAATGTCTTCTCCATTATCCACAGAATTTAAGATGGCTACATACAAAGCTTCTTGCGCGGCTTCACCTTCTTCGGACAAATAAGATTCTCCACAAGCCCAAAAGCTTGTCATAAGAATTAGCAAAAAATAGTGTTGAATTCTCTTGATCATACAAAATCAATCTCAATCAAATGTAAGGAATACACCTACTAATTTCAAAGGAAAAACACCCTAAAATCAGTCGTGTCCAAAATGAGAACCTATATGTCCAAAATGTGCAAGCCCTTTAAAATCAATGGGTATAGCTTTGGGGCATAACAAAAAACTATCCACAAAATGAAACGAAAATTTTACTTTTTAAATCGAATGCAACGAGTCCTATTTCTTCTAGGATTCATGATATTTTCTTCATTTTCTATACATGCTCAAACTGTTTTTCATGTGAGCACAACAGGAGATGATAGCGACGACGGACTTTCTTGGGTAACACCATTAAGAAATTTACAAACAGCATTGGACCTAGCTACTTCAGGAGATGAAATCTGGGTAGCGCAAGGAACGTATTACCCCGATGAAGGAGCTGGACAAGCGCCCGATGACAGAGGCAGCACATTTACTTTGAAAGCAGGTGTGAAAATGTTAGGAGGATTTTTAGGAGTCTCAGGAGCAATTATTCCTAGAGATGCCGAACTGTTCCCAACCATTTTAAGTGGTGATATCGATCAAAATGATACCACTGTCGCCATGGGAGCGAATAGTTTCCATGTGGTCACAGGAGCTGACAATGCATTCCTTGATGGGTTTACCATCCAAAATGGATTTGCCGATGGGGCAGGACCTGATGAAAATGGAGGTGGAATTTACAATGACGCCACAGGATTGATCGTCGTGAATTGCATTATTAGAAATAATGACGCTGTTCACGGAGGAGGAATGTATGACAATGGAGCCACCTCAAGAATTGAAGAGGTAGATTTCATATCAAACAATGCCAACCTAGGAGGAGCAGCGTACAATGACAATGCTTTTATTACCTATGTAAATTGTCAGTTTTTAAGTAACGCAGCACCGCAAGGAGGAGCTATTTATAATACAGGGACAGATCCAAATTCTTTTACCAATTGTATCATTTCTGGAAACCTAGCTTCTCAAGAAGGAGGTGGAATTTACAATATTGGGCCGCCGTTAAACTTAATCAACTGTACAGTTTCAGGGAACAAAGCTGATATTGAAGCAGGAGGGGTATATTTAGAGAATACCAATTTAGGAGTATTTCAGAACACCATTCTTTGGAACAATATGGCCGCTGGAGTGGTGAACTTAGCTAGTTCCACATTAACGCAAACCAATAGTACCTTGAGTTTTGCCAATAGCTTGGTAGAAAACTTTACACCAGAAAGTCAAGGAGGAACTGTTGGAATACTATTCAATACCGATCCAGGTTTTATTAGCAATTCAACACCATCCACAGCACCGAATATGAATGGTGATTTCCGATTGCTATTCAATTCCATTGCCTTAAATGTGGGTGACAACAGCTTGAATACAGAACCTCAAGACATATTAGGGAATACAAGGATTCAAGATACCACGATTGACTTAGGAGCTATAGAAGGAGGTTTTACACGTATCCTCTTTGTGTCAGAAACGACTGGAGATGATAGCAATGCTGGATTCTCATGGGATACAGCCCTGAAAAATGTACAAACGGCTATAGGTTTAGCATCTGCTGGAGATGTGATCTGGGTCACTAAAGGAACCTATTATCCAGATGACGGATCGGGTCAAATAGATAACGATCGTACGTCTACGTTTACATTGAAAGCAGATGTAAAACTATACGGTGGTTTTGCTGGAAATGAAACTGCCTTAATTGAACGAAATATTTCTCAAAATGAAACCATCTTAAGTGGAGATTTAGATCAGAACGATGCTGGGACTCCTACCGGAATGAATGCCTATCATGTGGTAAGTCATGCGAATGGATTCTCAAGAGAAACGGTGATTGATGGATTTACCATCAAAGGCGGATTGGCGAACGGAACAGATGCACGAGATAAGAAAGGAGGAGGAATGATCTTAGAATTCGCAGATTTGACCATTGAAAATTGCTTGATTACGGGCAATGAAGCAGAAGCTGATGGAGGAGGTATTTACGACGAAAGCTGTACGTTCTTGCTGAATGCTTCTCGAGTTGCAGGAAATACCGCCAATCAAGGAGGGGGAATCTTCAATATTTTTGATGCTGCACCAACGATTACCAATACTACTTTCAACGGAAACACGGCAACTTCGGGGGCTGGGGCATTTAATTTTCAGGCTTTACCGAGTTATACAAATTGTGTTTTTGAATTAAATTCTGCCACTGTCAGTGGAGGAGGAATGTTAAACGATACCGCTTCAGGGGATGTTATCAATACGAGTTTTAGGGGGAATTCGGCAGCCAATGGAGCGGGAGTTTACAATATCAATTTTGCTTCTCCTTTCTTTACCAACTGTTTGTTTACAGGAAATAATGCATCTAGTACGGGTGGAGGAATGGACAACTCCACAGATGCTGCTCCAAATCTTATTAATTGTACGTTTAGTGGTAACTCGGCTGGTTCTGATGGAGGCGGAATTTATAATACAGGTTCTGGATCAAGCATTATTGTAAAGAACAGCATTTTCTGGAACAACCAAGCGAATGGAGTGACGAATACTGAATCTGCTTCTATTTCTGAAAATAGCGGAAGTAACGCAACCTATACTACTTCTTTGGTTGCAAACTATACAATATCAGGTGGAATCATTGCCAGTGGAGACCCAATGTTTGTCTCACAAATCGATCCAATAACAGCACCTAATACCTCAGGAAACTTTAGACTTTTAACTGGTTCAAATTCCGTGAATGTTGGAGACAATGCATCCAATACACAGACAGAGGATTTGGATGGAAACACGCGTATTCAAGATGCCACGATCGATTTAGGTCCGTATGAAGGGATCACAACGGTGACCACATGGCAAGGTTCATCATCGACAGATTGGGCTTTAGGATCAAACTGGTCCGACGGAGTTCCATCGAGCGGGGTTTCAGCAATCATTCCAGCTTCTGCGTCAAATCAACCAGAAATCGACGCAGGAATTACTTACGAAGTAGATAATATCACCATTGAAAACGGAGCTGTGCTCACCTTGAAGAACAACGCGTTCTTTACGGTAAAAGGAAATATGATGGGAACAGGAGACCTTTTGATCAATTCTGGAGGTTCTGTGATTGCAGATGGATCATCTACCGTGAATACCATTTACAGGAGAACCTTGGATACCACGAATCAATATTGGATTTCATCGCCAGTGATAGGTCAAGATATTGATGCTTTCGCGAGCAATCATCCATTGGCAAATGGAACGAATGCGAACGATCGTTATTTATTAACCTATAACAATACGTCTACAAACTTTGATTTCTATCAGGCTGGATCCACCAATTCAGGAGATTTCCAATCAGGAACAGGAAAAGCGATTCGACTTACCACCGCTGGTGATTTGACATTCAGCGGAGATTTTCCAACATCCGATATTGGAACCTCAATAACTACGAATACCAATAGTTATAACATGATGGGAAATCCATATCCAACATCCATTGCAGCGAATGCATTGACTGCGCAAGCTGCTGATTTATTGACTGCCAATAAAAATGTGCTTGCAGAACAGACTCTATGGTTTTTCAGTGCTTCCTTAGGGATTTATACGGCTGTCAATCAAGCATCAGGATCGTTTTACATTCCTCCTGGACAAGGATTCTTTGTGGCAGCGAATGGGAATGGAAGTTTCTCATTTACAGAGACGATGCAAAGTCACCAAACGGATTTTTTCCAAAGAACTAGGACCAATACCACGAGCATTGATTTCGAATTGACCAACGGAACCGACACAAGAGTTGTGACAGTTGCCTACAGAAGTGATGCTACGACTGAGTTTGATGGTGGGTTGGATAGTTCCTTATTTGAACTGTTTTCATCGACTTCAACGTTCGAATTCTACACGCAACTAGTTGAAAACAACTTTGGAAGAAAGATTGAAATTCAATCTTTACCAGATAGTAATTATGAAAACATGGTGATTCCAGTAGGAGTGAAGGCTTCCAACGGAGAAACCATCACCTTAACTGCTGCAAATATCACTGGAATTCCATCAGGATTCGGGATCTATATAGAAGATAAAAACGACAACACCTTTACCAGCATTGGTGAGGCAGGAGAGTCGTTTGAGAGAACCTTAGATTCAGACCTAGACGGAGCTGGAAGATTCTTTATTCATGTAAGTGATGTTGCTTTAAGCAATGACGATATTAATATTTCAAATACTGAAGTGAAACTCTTTTTGAAATCTGATAATATGCTTCAAATTAATGGAGTAGAAACAGGAAAAGACGCGATTGTGACCATGTATAGCATTACAGGTCAGCAAGTCTTTAGAACCCGATTTGTGGGGAACCTTACGAATCAGATTTCTTTACCGAAACTCAAAACTGGACTCTATGTGATTCACGTAAACACAGACAAAGGAAGAACCGTTAAAAAGGTTCTCAAGCATTAGGATAGTTTTGCTTGGACAGTTTGTCCCGTTCTCTATAAGCGTTGGCGATTAGAGAGCGGGATTTTTTATGTTAGAAAATCACTGGGCATCACTCCAAACCGATCCTTGAATTTGGTATTGAAATAGGAGGTGGAGGAAATTCCCACGTCGTATTTTACTTCGGATAGTGTGGTGTATACTTTCTTCTGAAGTAACTGATATGCCTTCTGCAATCGGATTTCCAATACAAACTTTACAGGTGACATTCCGGTGTATTCATTCAGTATTCTTGACAATTGTCGTTGACTATATCCAACCTCTTTGGCAAGATCTTCAATTTTAAAGTCTTCATTGGTGATATTCTCCATCACTACCTGTTGAATTTTATCTAATAGCTTGGTATCGTAAGACTCCGCTTGATCAATCAAATCTTTATTCTCCAGTTTCCAGGCTTTCTTTTGATTGCTATTTTCAATCAAATTGGAAACTCGTGCCAGCAACTCATTCTTATTGAAGGGTTTGACGATATAATCATTGATCCCCAACTGAAACCCTTTGATTTTATCGATTTCTAAGTGTTTTGCCGTAAGAAGTATAAAAGGCGTGTCCTTTTTACTCGGAAGTTCTAAAACTTTCTCACGAAGTTCAAAACCATCTATTTTCGGCATCATTACGTCAGAACTGATGAGGTCATAATCTTGAACCTTAATTTTTTCCAAAGCGTCAGCACCATCGAATGAAACCGTCACTTCATAGGATTCACTCAGAATTTCGGATAAAAACTTGCTCATTTCTATATTGTCTTCAACCACCAAGACCTTGGGTTTAGTTCCTGAAACAGAAGTCTTTGTTGGAACTTCTTCTTTAGAATCAATTTCAACCTCAGTATATGGCAATCTGAGTGTAAAAACACTCCCTTTTCCAAAAGTACTTTCAACCTCCAAAGAACCCTTCATTAAGCCTGCAAATTCTTTACTCAATGCCAATCCAATTCCAATTCCTCCAACGGATTTAGTCTTGTTTGATTGATAAAAACGATCGAAAATCTTTTCTTGATCCTCTTCATGAATTCCAGTTCCAAAATCAGTCACAGAAATCTGTAAAGCCTCGTTTTTATTGGTAATATGACATTGAATTTCGGAAGCACTGGAACTAAATTTCAAGGCATTGCTCACCAAATTATTAATAATTTTTTCGGTCTTATTTTGATCTATTTTCAGAAGTACATCGTCTTGAATAGTACTCGAATACGCCAGTTGAATTTGCTTGTCGTTGGCTGCCGATTCAAAAGATAAAAACACGCGCTTGCAAAACTTATTGATTTCTGTCGGAGTATAGCTAACTTCTTGTTTGCCTTTTTCAAACTTTAAAACATGCAAGATTTCATTGGCGTCTTCAATGACCTGTTTGCTATTCAGTAAGGCCATGTCTAGGTATTTTTGAGCATCTTTTTCTGTGCCCATTTTTTCCATGGCCAATTGAATGTTCCCTGAGATTAAGGTCAGTGGAGTGCGAATTTCATGAGAAATGTTTCCTAAGAATTTCGTGCGCATTTCATTGATTTCTTGTTCTTTCGCTAAATTGTTCTCTACTGAAAGTTTGAGTCGTTTTTGTTTGTTGTATCTATACTGCAAATAGGCAATTACGATCATAAATACGACCAAAATGATGATAATGTAGAGGTTTCGGCTGTTCTTAGCCTGCGCTACTTCCAATTGCTTTTGCGCGATTTCTTTGTCCTTTTGTTCTACTTGATATTTGGATTCTGCTTCTGCAAATTTCGACTCTAATACTTGATTCATATAAGATTGTAGACTATCGCCATACACTCTATAGTAGGTTGAGGCCTTTCTGTAGTTTTTGAGTCCTTCATTCATCTCTGCAATATTTCTTGCCGATTTCGAGATCTCTATAGCAGGTTCTACTTTTAAAGAAAGTTCGTGAGATTTTTCATAGAATCGAAGTGCTTTTGCGGTTTCTTTTCTCTTGGTAAAGACATTTCCAATATTGTTATATACCGAAGCCAAATAACCTTCATCAGCAACCTTTTCAAAGGCTTCTACTGCTTTATTACAATAGCTTGTTGCCTGATCTGATTTGTTCAGCATCACCATAGAATTGCATTTGTGCATATAAGATTCACCCAACATTTTTGCATTGTCCGTTTCAAGCGAGTACTTGATACATTCATCGGCTAAAAAGTCCAAGGTTTCTTCATAGCCTTTTACATCGTACAAACAATAATACTTGATGGAGTAGGCTCGCTGCTTCAATCCTGGACTGTCGGTGCGCAAGGCAATGTTGATAGTGGAATCTGCATACTTTAGACTTAACTCCTGATTTTTCCATAAATAGGTATTGGTAAGGTTCCAATAATTCTTCGACAATAAAAAATCGGTGCTGTCTTTATAAACATCCCTATTGGCAACAAGAAAGTCTATAAGTTTATATGAAAGACTGCTAGCATTATCAACATCTTCTTTTTGAATGTATTTGATGGCCTCGTTAAACTTGTCTTTATAATTCTCCTGGGTAATTTCCTGCGAATGCAGTAAAGTGAATGAAAGAAGTAGTGCAAGCAGTAGAAATGGACGCATTTTGATTCTCATTTTGGTTGATTATCAGTGGTTAGTGGTAGAAAGTTAAAAAATATCTCCTTCATTTTCTTCTTTTTGGACAAACCATGTAAGTCAAAACTAAAATTCTCACTATTTTTGAAAGTCAAAAAATTATTCTCGACTGATTCAAAAAATCAATCTTATATGGGAATCTTTAATTCAATTTTCGGAAAGACAGATAAAGCGCAGGAGAAGAGCAATGTGAATTGGATTCCATTGACTTCTCTAGACCAACTCTCCGAAATCAAAGCGCAATCAAATGCAGAAACAGTGCTTATTTTTAAGCATTCAACCCGCTGTGGTATTAGTAGTATGGTGATCAAGCGATTTGAAAAATTGTTTGACGAGAGCATGCAACATGTGAAGGTCTACTATTTGGATTTGTTGAATTACAGGGAGAT
>CAZTFN010000110.1:0-11528 GCA_964612905.1 uncultured Flavobacterium sp.
TTTACCTTCTATTTTAAAAGCACATGATGATTATATCTTACCTGAACACTTACCTGCCAACGAATTTTTAAACTTAGAAAGCAGCAAATTATCCACCTCGAAGAACTGGGCCGTTTGGTTGCATGAATACTTGGAAGCATTTCCTGGTCAGCAAGATGTTTTGCGCTATACCTTAACTGCAAATGCTCCTGAAACCAAAGACAACGATTTTACTTGGAAAGATTTTCAAGCTAGAAACAATAGCGAATTGGTTGGGATTTTTGGAAACTTCGTCAATAGAGTCTTAACGCTCAATAAAAAATACTATGACGGAGCCACTCCTGAGCCGAATGAGTTCTCCGAATTAGACGAAGAGGTGTTAACGTCTATTAAAAACTTCCCAGGAAGTATCGCAAAGTCTATTGAACGCTATCGCTTTAGAGAAGCATCTCAAGAAATGATGAACTTGGCTCGACTTGGTAATAAGTATCTTGCCGATGAAGAACCTTGGAAGAAAATCAAAGAAGACGAAGAACGCGTAAAGACCATCATGTATGTTGCTACTCAAATTACAGGGGCACTAGCTATCCTTTCTGAGCCATTCTTACCATTTACTTCAGCAAAAATTAAGGAATACCTAAACTTAGATGCCTTGGGAGGACTTCATTGGAATGACGTTGCTGAAAAAGACAAATTGATTCCTGTTGATCATGTCATGACCAAAGGACCTTTACTATTCTCCAAAATAGAGCACAAAACCATTGGTGCTCAACTAGAAAAATTAGCCGCTACGAAACTCGCAAACGAACAGGCAAACAAATCTGTTGAGCCTCAAAAAGAAACCATCGAGTTTGAAGATTTTACCAAATTGGACATTCGTGTGGGAACCATTTTAGAAGCTCAGAAAGTTCCAAAAACCAAGAAGCTTTTACAATTGAAAGTAGATGTGGGTATTGATGTTCGCACCATTGTTTCTGGAATTGCTGAGAGTTTTTCTCCTGAAGATATCATTGGACAGCAAGTAACAGTATTGACCAACTTAGCTCCAAGAAAGATTCGTGGGGTTGAGAGTCAAGGAATGATCTTAATGACAGATACTCCTGATGGAAAGCTTGCCTTTGTGGAGCCTGAACGTCAAGTGAAAAACGGACAGCAGATCTCCTAATGCTCAAAATAGCATACCATCCTATTTACAGACATCCATTGCCATTAGGCCATCGATTTCCAATGGGAAAGTATGAACTACTGCATTATCAATTATTGCACGAAGGAACTTGCGATCCCGAAAACTTCTTTGAACCTGAGATTCCGAATAACAAATACATTTTCTTGACGCACGATCCGGAGTATGTATCTCATTTATTGAACATTACACTTCCTCACAAAGAAGCGCGTAAAATTGGGTTTCCTCTGAGTGAATTATTAATTGAGCGTGAGCTGGTCATTTCAGACGGTACCATGAAGGCAAGTGAATATGCTTTGCAAAATGGAATTGCTATGAATGTGGCAGGTGGAACACACCATGCTTTTACCAACAGAGGTGAAGGATTTTGCATGTTTAACGATCAAGCTATTGGGGCTAAATATTTGCAACATAAAAACTTGGCAAAGAAAATCTTGATTGTCGATTTGGATGTGCATCAGGGAAATGGAACTGCTGAAATTTTTAGAGACAATGATTCCGTGTTCACCTTTTCCATGCACGGAAAAACCAATTATCCTTTTATAAAAGAGAAAAGTGACCTGGACATTCCTTTAGAAAATGGAACTGAAGACAAAGAATATTTAGATACCCTCAAAGAAACCTTACCCAAACTCATCTTAGAGCAAGAACCTGACTTTATCTATTATCTATCTGGCGTGGATGTCGTAGAATCTGATAAATTAGGAAAGCTTTCCTTAACAATGGAAGGTTGTAAGGAACGTGACCGTTATGTTTTACAAACCTGTAAAGATTTTGAAATTCCTGTAATGTGCAGTATGGGTGGCGGTTATTCAAAAGACATTAAAGTGATTGTAGAAGCCCATGCCAATACCTTTCGTCTAGCACAAGATATTTTCTTTTGATTTTGTACTTTCGAAGAAAATATTTCTATGAAACTTTATACTCGCTGCAAAAACTGCAAATCCGAAATTAGCTTTGCTTCTGACGTCAATGATCGACCTGAACTCGAAATGAGAAAAGGAAAGAAATTCTTAATGACCTGTAACTCCTGCCATCAAAAACATTCATATCACGTCAATGACTTTACAGCCTCCAAATCAGTGTTACAAAAGATCACTGCACTAAGTGCTTCTTTAATCTTAATCATCGCATTAATTCTTGGAGAAATTTATGTCCTTAGTATGAACATCTATTTTTACGGTGCTGTTTTTTTGGTGCCTTCGCTTGCTTACCTCATTATTAACAAACAACAAGTAACTCGACTTAATTCCTTCAACCGATATAAAGTAAAGGAGTAAAACATTTTCTTTTAGATTTCTTATTTTTGTGTCACTTAAAATTTAAAAAATGCTACGAAATTTAATCTGTCTTCTGACATGTTCTCTGACTCTTATTGCCTATTCCCAAGATGAAATTGGCTCTTTTCAAAACAGTCTAAAAACCTCTAGTTCCAACATCAAAGATGTGATTCCTATTGTGAATCAAGAAACAGGCGAACTCGCCATGTTTATCGCCGATGCAAAGAATGTGTACGGATATAAGTTGGATGAAAGTTTCAATGTGCAAGCAAAACTTTCTTCAGCGGAAAAAAGAAGAAAATACAAGCTTTTGATTGGCAGTAGTGCCAGTGCTAATGGCGATTATTTGGTTTTTCTTTCTAACAAAAACAAACAAAAGTTCTTATGCCTAAACTTTTCATTTGATTCGCAGAAAACCACAGAAAAAGAATTCACTTTTCAAGAAAAAAAAGAAAGCCTTTTACAAACAGTAAGCATCAACAACAAGTTTTACATCTTTTCATTTCACACCTTAAAAGCAAAAGTGTTCTTATACACTTTTGACGACAAAGGAGATCCTTCACGAAGAGAGCTTGATTTCAGTGAGTTTAAGTTTGCAAATAACCTTGGTAAAACCGTTGGCTTCAAAACCATGGTCGCTCCAACATCTAACAAAGGAACTTTAAGCAAGTTCTTTGAAAATGATCCTCAATCTATCGAGTCGGTTTCAGTATTAAAAAAGATGTACATACGAGATGGAAAAGTTATTTTCACCTTCGATCAAAATAAGAGCTATACGCAAGTTGCTACGGTTGATTTGAATACGTTTGAACTAGAAACAAAGCAGTTCTTAAAACCTTTGAGTAATATGCCTACTTCAGGGAAAAGAACGAATTCTTATTTGAATGGTGATTATATCTTTTTATCCGCAGGAACCAAAGAACGTTATGTCCTAAAAATTCTAGACTATGAAACTGCAGCTGTGGTCAACTCATACTCTATATACAAAGACAAACCTATTGATTTCAAAAACACTCCGATCATTCAAGAAGGAGGTGCTTATGCTTCCTACAGAGAACTAGAGAAAACAAAAAAGTTCTTGAGAAAAATCAATCAAGGGAAAATCGGAATTTCCGTTTTAAAAAGAGATTCAGGGTATGAACTTACCTTAGGCGGATTCAAACCAACAGGTGGTGGCGGTCCTTTTTTCATGCCTGGATTTGGACTGCCTATTGCTTCCATGGGGAACGTTACTGTCTTCTTTAACCCAACAGCACTAGCCTACAACTCTTATTCAGCAACAAAATCTACGAGAATTGAATGTCTCTTCGATCAAGATTTTAATCACATGCAAGGAGAAATTCAAGATAATGCTTTTGATATCATGGGAGACTATGAATCTCCTGTGGAGAAGGCTGAAACGGTATTTAAGTACTTAGATTTTTATGTAAAAGGCTTGTATGACGGTAGGACCAAGACCTATACCTTTCGCAAGTTTACAAACTAAGAGATTCACATTTCACCTAAAGCCATTCGTCGATTAAAATTGACCATTCGTCGAAGTTTGAATTACACTCACCGAAAGAAAACCACAGTTTTCCAGTAGATTCTGCATCTTTAGTTAACTAATTTTTAAAACACGGATGTTTAAGACAACCTAATTCGCACCCCCTAGATAGAAGTATGTCTTAACAATTACAAACGAAAACGATAGTCCTCTATAACTGTCGTTTTTTTTATTTTAAGCCCAGTTCTTTTCGAAGGTTTGCATCATTCAAGCTGTTCTGCCCCCAATAAGGAAGCATCTTTTGTTTCTTCAAAGTGACTTTGGTCGTTCTGATCTTTTGATCAAATGAAGATGGGAAGGAATCTAACCAACCCACTATTTTATAGGGAGCCTTATTTTCAAAAACGATTCTTAGAGTTCTTTTTAAAGATGGGTATTCCAAGCGGTATTCATTCAATTTTTCTCCTTGGAATTCTTTTCCTTTATACGTTCTAATACCACCAAACACCTCATAGGTTCTTATCTGTAAATGTTTTAACTGAATATAGTTGGTAGAAGGAATCATCCGAAATCGACCTTTTTTGAGAAGTGCAGGATTCATTCGTAATACATTAAAAACCTCGTCTTCCAAAAAAGAGCGTTTGATTCGGTTGTTAACATCACCTTCTTTTTCAAAGTACGAGCGATGTTCTACTTTGTAATCATATGCATTGATAAGGTTAAACTGTGTAAAAATGGTTCCGCACCATTCTTGAGAGGAAGCAGAAACTTTTAAAGATTTGGAAAACTTCGTTCGATCAATAGGGGTGAATACCGAGGTAAACAGCGAATAATCATAGACTCCTGTATTGAACTTTCTCAGTTGAATGTTTTTCAAAATCCATGTTGAATTGGGGTCTTGATAGTACTCATTCTTCACTTGCTTCTCAGTTAAGAAATCTTCCGTCACAAACACACTTATAAGATGACCTGGATGATTAGCGTTATATCGATTTTGTGAGAGTTCATAGACGTTGACCTCAGCTTTCCCTTGGGTCCAATATTTGTTGGAAGCAACATCGTTTTGTTGTGCACAGATTGAATTTGACAAACATAATATTGTCAATAGAACCGATATTCTCATGGAGTACATTTTACTTGTAAAGATACTCCTTATTATTTTCTATTTTGGTTTCCTTGGTGGCTCTATTGTTATTCGTTAACTCTTTTAAATCTATACTCCTCGTCCCACAACAAGACAATATTTCCTTTCTCGTCTTTAATGAAGTCTACTTTTTCACCGTCGTCAATATCTCTGAATTTTGTATCAGACAAAGCTCGTAGCGGATAGGTTTCGTTATTCTCATCCAAATCAATTAACTGCAAGTTATTTCCATCTAAAACAATCTTAAGGGTATATGTTTCATCCTCTAAAACGAGTTGATAAGTTCCTACATAGGTTTCTAGGATATTTCTTGGAACATCAATTGTTTCCAAGATTTCTGGTTTCGAAAAACTCCATCCATATATATCGGATATTCCTCTTACAATCTCCATGAACAAGTAACCTCCATTATCAGAGTTTGTCAATACAACGATTCCGTTTTTCTCGCGATCCATTCCCATCATTATATTGGTGTATCCTCTGTTTTTACCGGTATGATAAAAAATAGTTGAGTCTTGAACTTTCTTAATGTCAAAACCTAATCCATACTTAGCCTTAACTGGCTTGATCATCCTTCCTACCATGTCTTGAGAGATGAAGCCTTGATTAGATTGAAGAGCAGCCTGCATACCTAAAATAAATTTTGACAAGTCTTCTGCAGTCGTCCACAAACCTCCACTAGCTTTATTCGCTGCATTAAACCAATACTGCTTATATCTTTTTCCCTTTCGATTGAAAGCATAACTTGTTTGTGTATCTGTTTCAGAATACACACGGGTGGAAAAGTTTGTGTTGGTCATACCAAAAGGCACAAAGATTTCTTCATGAGCAACTTCTTGCAGTGTTTTATCAGTTACGTCTTCTATAATTTTTTGAATAATTGCATATCCAGTATTTGAATATCTATATCGTATACCAGGAAAAGTGTCCATGGAAACAGCCTTATAATTTTTGTATCCATTTAATATACTGTTCAAGCTGGGAAAGGGCTCGTCTTGTGGAAATCCGAAGTGATTGTTATTCTTTACTCCAGAGGTGTGACTTAGTAAAGATTTTAAAGTAATAGGAGTCTTTGTGGCGTATTTACTTTTTGGAAACTCCCAGGTCTCTAAATAATCTTCGATATTTTGATCCAATTTCAAAACTCCTTTTTCTACCAGTTTCATTGTTAGTAAAGCTGTGATAGATTTTGACAATGACCCTGCTTGAAAAACTGTTTTAGAATTGACTTTGATACTATCCTGAAGTTGCGCATAGCCATATCCTTCATTCCAAACGATCTTTCCATCTTTTACGATCGCTATTGAAAGACCCGTAACTTGATAATGTTCCATGCGGTCTTTTAGGTTATAAAATCTAGGTTCTGAGGACACCTGTATTGCAGGAACGAGATGTGACTCGAACTTAGGAGCTGTAACTTTTTCTTGTTCACTACAGCCACAAAATATAATTGTAACAAATAAAATTAGGATGCTAGAAATTCTGATGTTCATTGGGTTTATTGTTGATTGTTTCTTTTGTACAAATTTTAAGTTTAAATGATTCAGATAAAAAGTATGTGTTTACTCATTTGAAACTCCTAGGTTTTTTAGCTTTTTGTTTGATATTAGGAATAATATAAGAATTACTAAAGTCCAAAGAGTTACCAATTTAGGAGAGCCAAGAATCCAATATTCAGATAAAAACCCTCGCTCTAATAAGGTATTCATACCTCCAAGAACTACCAAAATATCAATCAAGAGTGGAAGCATTAAAAAAGCAAGAAACCATAATACTTTATATCTATTCTGAATGATTTTATACGATCTGTAGAGTGGAATCACAAGAATTATGACAATAATTCCCAGACCTAGTATCCACGAAATGGTATAATCATCAATGATTTTCGAGAGTCCAAAAACCTCATCTCCACCTCCAAATGCAGCCGTGAGAATTCTGGCAAAGGGTAGGGACGCAAAAATTACTGAAAATCCAATACTCCTCTTTTCCATAGAATTAGACTTTAATAAAACTGTGCCCCACCATATCATTGCGAATGTAAAAATAGGTCCTGCAAAGGTGGCTATGATGGACAAAGGATTCGTTTCTGGACAATCTTCACATAACCCCCATACATTAAAATCACGCTTACCCCAGCAACCGCAGAAAAATCTACCTATCGTGGTATGAACGATCTCATGAATTTCATGCATTAAAAACAGTAATGCTAAAAAAGCAAAAACATACGACCATGAAAGTTTCAATTTCATTTTAATTCGTTTTTATTATTTGAAAACACCTTAGAGAAAATTAAGATGTTGATTGCAATTGCCAATTGCTTTCATTGGTTCGATGTTAAATTAGTTTTTGAAGATGATCTAACAATATGTAATTCAATAAAAAGTGGTTAATGGTAGTTATAATGTGGTAAAATGTAGTTACAAAAACTATTTTGAAAGCACTCCTCTTACGAGCTGAGCTTTTCCTCGGGATACAGGGATTTCCAAACCATGATCTAAGATGAGAAATAGCTTTTGGTTTTGATACTCAAAACGTATGAAACGACTTTTATTAACCAAATAAGATCTATGGGTTCTCAAAAATTGCGGGTATTGCTTTTCTATTTCTGAGAGTTGTGTACGAAGTATTTTTCTGACGAGGTTGTTTGATTCCAAATAATTCACCTCAACATAATTATCAGAAGATTTTATAAAAAGTAAATCATTCTCATTAAGGCTCAAAACATCATTTTGCCCTTTTCCTGTGAGCTGAATTTTTACACTTACATTGGTTTTAGGTTCTGAAAGTTTTCCTAAAACATACCTGGTAAGAATCAAGATTGGTAATACAAAAGCTATGGAGGGTAAGACCTGAACTCTAACTTGATCAAAGAAAGAATAGGTGTTCACATGGGCGGTTACAAAAAATCTGTAGAAGATATAATTAAAAACAATAGCCAATAGGCATACAAAGACTAGAAACAGAATTTCATTCTTGAGCATCCATGAATCCTTTCGTTTTAGAATTCTTTGTTGATACCACAAAGGAATGGAATAACAAATTCCTTGTATGATTCCATAAATGGGAAGGGTCCATAATTTTTTTGCTGTTGTAAACCGATCAATTTTAAAAGGTTCTGCAAAAAACAGAAAGATAAAAATCCAAAACGCTAAGGCAGCTGCCATCAAATAATGATTTCGAATATTTTTACTAGCCGGGTATAGCACATTCATCATGCCTTAAAGGTAGAAATATTTTTATTCCGTCTGAACAGTTAATTCTTATGTCGTTTAGATCTTTTTGAGGTCAAACAAATCAAAAAAGAAATTGGCGACTTTCTAAAGTCGCCAATTCTGATCCTTATCCTTTCTCAAAAAGTTTGACAGTGGTTCCTTCGTCTTCAGCTTTGATGGTTACTAGGAGTTTTCTGAGTCCCAACTTATTTACTTTGTAAATCTTGGTTCCAGTACTCCAACGTTCTTTCTTGACTTTTCCTGGCATCATCGGGAAACCATAACTAAACTTACTTCCATCTTCTTTAGGGCCTACAACCATAAAGTGGTTTCTGTTCCATGAATTATTTTTGATCTTAAAGCTGATCCATTGGATATTCAATTCTTCTTGTTTCTTCTTTTTTGCCAAATATCTTTTGGTGTCTCCTTTGAGTTTCTTCGGCGTATTTAGTACTACCAATCTTGCATCTTGATTCAAGGTAGAATACAACTCATTTTCTACATGAACGGTGGCTTTTCCCCAACCCCAAATGTTGACTCTAGAATTCTGAGCAATCAGCTCGGAAGCATCTACTTCTCCATTCTCTGCGCCAATGTCAAATCGATCAGCGTTTCCTTCTACAATTACTTTTCCTACATGAGCGTTCACCAACAACTTGTCTGTATCTACATTGATGATTCGCAAGGTTTCATGCGTTCCTTTTTCAACTCTTTTCAAATTAGGAGCTCCTATCTTGATGATCACATCTCGTGAAGGTTGCACCCATTTCAATTGATCCAAGTGCAATTTATTGTCTACAACTTCTGTATCAATCTTGTCAAATAAGTTGCTGTCCATAGTAATGGTCATGCCTTCTTCTGCTGATTGATCAATGGTAATCTTTGCGTAAAAGTTGATTTGAATAACTTCAACATTTTCAATATCGAAAGATTTAGTTTCGATGTTTTTGTTTCCTTTTACTTGTGCCAAACTTGAGATACTTGTCAAGATGAGCAATGTGATGATGTTTCGCATGTTAATTTCTTTTAATGGTGATATTTTGAGTGTCGTTATATTTTGTTTGATACTGAATGGTCTCTGGCTTGTATTCAAAAACCAGTTCTCTATTCTCTTGTCCTTCCAATTCAATTTGATTATCATTTTTGACAAACTTGAATTCGATTCCATACGCAGCCGTTTCTCTGTTGAAGGTAATCTCGTAGATTCCATCCCCATCTTCATCCAATAAAGGAATGGTTTGTCTCCAAGGCTGGTCCGTAAAACCTCCTTTGATTCCTACACTTTCAATATTTTCAATTCCATTCATGTCTACCGAAAATGTGACAGTCTTCATGTGTTCTTTTTGAACGCAGCTAGCAAACAATGCAATGACAGCGATAACTATTAGTTTGATATGTATTTTCATTTTTTAAAGTTTTTAGAGATGATATAATCGATTCCGAATCTTCCTGATCCTAAGTAGAGGACGAATAGTGATACCCAAAGGAACCCCATAGCGGGTAACATTCCCCAAATATGTCCACCCCATTTTTGCATAAAAATGGCCACCAACATGGTGCACATGATTAAGAAAGAAGCAATTCTTGTTTTGATTCCGAGCATGAAGAATAATCCTCCTACGGCTTCACTAAAAGCTCCCATCCAGGCAAAGAAGACTGGAAACAGGGCAAAAATTCCTCCGTAATCTGCGACGTCTTTTGGAAACCAAGCTGCCACTTCAAAGAGTCCTAAGTTGGCCGTTTGCGACCAAGGCATTCCGAACTTATCGGCTCCAAAGCTTGAGGTTAATAAATATCCACATACAATTCTTGGAATGGCAAATAGTAAATCGCCAAACCAGTGTTTTTGAACAACCGGAGTTGTTAAGTTTTTTACTGTTTTTATAATGATTGTCTTCATGAGTTTGTGTTTTATCGTTTTGATGATACAAAGTTGCAACACATCAACGCCGTGGGCGACTCATCCCGTCTTAGGGCGTCTTAAATACGATTTGAGACGTCTCATAGATACTTATATCGAGTAAGTTGTTGACTGAGCGGAGCCGAAGTCAACTTTCCGTTAAGCAATTCGCTGATCATAATTATAAGATTGCCTGCCCGAGGCAGACGGGCTTCAGTCCTTTGTCCTTCGCCAAGACAATTCTATATTCAATGGCTTCGCGATCATACTGAAGTATGAGAAGTTATGCTTTTGAAGAAAATAGGAATCAAGCTTGATTCAACTAAGACTATTGCAATGTGTTGAGAAACTGTGTCGGTGAAGTTTGCGTGAGTTTTTTAAACACTCTGTTGAAGGTAGCTTTGCTATTGAACCCACAATCGTAGGCAATTCCCAATAGGCTGAGCTGCTTGTGTTCGCCATTTTTGAGTTTGTCTTTGAAGGCATCAATGCGGAAGCTATTGACAAAGTCATTGAAGTTTTTTTGAAATCCAGCATTGATTACCTGAGACAGTTGTGCTCGTGTCATGTTGAGATCTTCTGCAAGATCTGATAGGTTCAACTCTGGATTCAAATAGGGTTTATGGGTTTCCATATATTCTTTCACCAATCTTACTTCATCCTCCGAAACTCCTTTTGATTTGTCGGATTGAGGAATGCTTATTGGACTAGGAGTAAAACTGAAAGTAAGTTTCTTGAGCTTGGTTGTATCGGTAAAATATCCTGTTACTCCTACATACAATGTGATCAATGCCATCAGCAAATTCAACCACCATTGTTGTGTGTAGCTCAATGGAGTAATCAATTCATTGACTAAAGTTTGAATGGCTCCGTATAGAAATAGAATCGTAAAGGCTATTAAGAAGCTCAAGACCCAATTCAGCTCCAACTTATAGGTATTGGAAAAATACTGCTTGATCTTATTTCTATAATTATAAAATAATTGAAAGGTAAATGCTAAATACAACAGCATTGCTGCAAAGTCAACAAACACCAGTAATGGTTGAACAATGGCTTCATCAGCTGCAATTTTTAAGACTCCGTTTTGGGTTTCATGAAACCCCGGTTGTAAAGAATCATAGGTATAAATGAATACTCGAAAACCAATCAATGCAAAAGCTCCTGCAAAATGCCACCAGTCTTTTCCTTTGAAGGTAAACTTGGAAGTGGTGATCGATTTCACATACAAATAAATCATGGGTGCAAGGGCCAATGTAATGGGAATCAACCAATAATTAATTTTGGTGGTTCTGTACACGTTGTACCACCCCATGAATCCAACCGTATAGCATGTTTGGTGGTAGC
>CAZTFN010000111.1:0-11468 GCA_964612905.1 uncultured Flavobacterium sp.
GTCACTACTTTCAAGTTGTTAGTTATAGGAAGTATTTACAAACAACTTGAAAGTAGTGACTCGTCCAATGTTCGGATTTTGTTAAACTTTCTCTGATATTTGGACGAGTCACTACTTTCAAGTTGTTTGTAAATACTTCCTATAACTAACAAAACATGATCCAAGTGCCAACCCACTGTACTTTTTGATACTTGATCATTTAAGACAGTACTTTGATCGGCATACTTCTCAACTTTTTCTATTTCCGTGGATAAAAAATTCCCAAAAACTTCTTTCTCAGGCCAAAAAATAGCTAGAATGATTGCAAGAACAATTAAAAGTGTGAAGATCATAAATTCATATTTGCATTAAAGATATCCTAAAATTGAAAACGATACCCAAAATCTGGAAAGAATCCAATTTGATCTACCTGATCCACTCTATTGGTCAATCGATTGTAGCGTTGCACAAAAACATTCGCTCTATTAGTAACATTCTGTAAATCAAAATAGAACTGATGAGATTGCTTTTTGGTTTTACTATTGAGTTTGATTCCAAACTTTATATCCCAACGTAAGTAGTCATCGTATTGTTGACTGAATGCCAAGTCTTCCTGCAATACTTGAAAACCAGCCGCCTGAGATGCTGCAAGATCGATAGGTGTAAAATAACGCCCCCCTGATAAAGACAAACGCGTGTCAAAAAAGAAAACATTTTCCCCCGTCTTACCGATAGAAAACTCTCTACCTGTCAAGAAATTCACTACATATCCATTGTTAAATGGAGAGTTTCGTTCAACAGCATCACTACCGACATATTTACTTTCAAAAAACGAAGCGGTGAGCAATCCATAGTAATTGTTGCTAAAAAATTTCTCTAATGTAAATTCAACTCCCTGATTAAAACCAGTCCCTCCGTTCACTAAGGATACTCGTGTGTTGTCAAATTCGAAATCCGCTCCTTCCGTTAAGGAGGAATAACTTGATGGAAAGTTATCTACAGCGGCTTTGCTGATGTCCTGATAATAAACTTCTACTTTCCCTCTCCAGCTTGGAGCTAACTTCACATCGTATCCTAAAACATAATGATCACTTCTTACAAAATCTAAATTCCGATTGGTTTGTACCAAGTTTCCACCAATATTTTCACTCAAGAACAAAATGGGAAATGAAACGGGTTGATGATGTACTCCAAAACCTAGACTGAATGTTGATTTCTGGCTCGCTTGATAATTCAATCCGAATCGAGGTTCCGCAACAAACTGCTCTGACAAAGAGCTGTATTGCCCATGCAATCCTAAGTTCATGGTCAATTTTTCGGTGAGTCTAAACTGCCCTTGTATGTAAGGTTGGAAAATAGAGAGACGTTCATCAATATCTCTGAAGGTGGTCAAATCTGGATCACCATCCAAATCATTGTCTGGCTGTTCCTCTCGATCTCTTAAGATAGACTCTATGGAGAAGTTTTCCAATAAAGCTCCAATTCGTAAAGTTGTTTTATTAGATAGCTTAGAATTGAACAACGAGGAGACAGAGAAGCGCGTTTCTGAATTGTATGACTCTAAATATAGGATAGATCGCTCTTGAGGTGTATCCTTATCAATAAATCGATTGGCAAACACATCATTCCCCGTGAAAGAAGTCGCAACAACATTTCGTAAATATGATGATTCTCCAATATTGATTTTGTGCTTAATTCCAACCACTCCGAATCCTGATTCCACAAACAAATCTTCATCTTCTGCAGCAAACAAATCGTTTTCATCAATCTCATCGCCTAAAAAGCTGATGTCAGAATCGCCTATGATTCCAAACAAAGAGAAGTTTCCTGCTTTTCCTTTCCCAAAATCAACATTAAACGTAAGATCATAATAATTGGGTGTAGCACTCGATGCTCCACCTGCTCCTGCTCCTATGAGTCCTACTAAGGAATACCGAAATGCCACCATAAAAGAGCCATTCTTTTTACCAAACGGTCCTTCCGCCATAGCTTCCAAACCTGTAAAGACTCCCGTTTGTAAGGTATATTCAAACTCATCTTTGTTTCCTTTTCGAAAACCAAGATCAAATACACCTCCAATAGCATTTCCATATTCTGAAGGAAAAGCAGATGTAATAAAATCAGAATTCTTCAAAGTATTTGAATTCACTGCCGATACAGGCCCTCCTGTAGTTCCAAAAGAAGCAAAGTGATTCGGGTTGGGAATCGGAATTCCTTCCAATCGCCATAACAATCCAACAGGTGAATTTCCTCTGATTACAATATCATTTCTACTGTCGTCTGGTGATGAAACTCCAGCAAAGTTGGCGGCAAGCCTACCAACATCTCCTCTTCCACCAGAATAGCGAGTGACTTCTTCCAAGCCAAATTGTCTGGCTGAAATAGAGGCTAAATTGTTTACTGGTCGATCTTTTCTCTTTTTTGATGTGATGACAATTTCATCTAGAGTATCAAAAGATTCTACCAAACTCACATTGATAATGACATCTTTTCCTGAAGTTACGACAATATTAGGAATGGTTACCGACTCAAAACCGATGTAACTTACTCGAATGGCTTGTCTTCCTAAAGGGACATTTTCCAATCGGTAGTACCCTTCTTCATCGGTAGTAACTCCAATGGCAGGATCACTTTCTAACAACTCAATAGTAACACCTTCAAGAGATAGTTCAGATTGCTTGTCAACTATCAAACCTTTGATAACTCCTGTTTGTCCGAAGGATGACAAACTAATACTTAATAAAATAATTTGTATGATTTTTCGCATGACGTTTTAGATTTCTACAACGAAATTAAGAGTCAATGCCAGCCTAATAAAAAGAATGTGGTTTTCAGGAAACCTTAGGTGTCAATGGGAATGTGACGGTAGGAATGGGAAGCTGTCTGGTGAGAATGGGACAACCTAAATAAGGTTTTCTTTAGGAAAACTTCTTGACACGGGAATCATTTCATCATACAAATCAACCTTCAGCATTAATGATCTTGCATTTCCTTTCACTTCAGAAATGTAGCTTTTATTCACCATGTATGATTTATGACATCGAATGATGTTGGAAAAATCAAGCAACTGTTCTTCTAGGTTCTTAAATGTCAATCGTAGCAACTGCTTATCAAGTTTTCCTTGGTCTTGAAAATAAATGGTAGAATAGTTGTTATCAGAGGTTGCAAATACAAAATCTTTATAATCAATCACTAAATTAGAAGTTGTTGTGGTTTCTGGCGTAATGGTGATTTCTGTATTTTTTTCCTTTGTTGATTTGTTTTCAGACAACAATTGAGAGTATTGTTCAGCTTTTTGACTATTTTTTGAAGAAAGGTTTCTTTCGACAAAGAACACCATAATCATCACAGGGAAAATTCCAACAGCCACAGTAATTCCTAAAAACTCAATGAAATTATGATAAGGAGCAATGTCATCTCCGATAACAATATTATACATGTAGTTGGAACAAGTAGCCATAAAAAATGCCAAAATGATGTATAATATTTCTCTTTTAATGGTCCATTTTTCAGGGATAAAAATAGACTTAAAGAGTACAGGAACTAGAAAATAGACAAGAGACAGTGTAAAGGATATATGTGCACCAATCCCCAGAACATACCACAATTTATATTCTTCTTTAATAGTAGCAATACCAAAAGGCTGATAAATGTATAAGAAACTTGGAATAAAAATTCCAAAGCCTATAATTACCAACAATTTGGTCTTTGCTTCTTCAATAAGTGGATAAGGTCGATTAAACCAATTCATAAAAAGCCCTTAGAGGTTTTGCTAAGTTAAAAAACTTACTGCTTTTATCAGATATTTTTTAAGTTTGCTGAAATTTGATTTTCGATGATAAAAAGGTTGAGATTTTTGTTGGTTTTTGCGGTGTTGATGGCTTCTCAAATCCATGGACAACATTCAGTAGCCAGAGATTGGAACGAAGAATTATTGCATGCAATTCGAAACGATTTTGCTCGACCTACAGTTCATGCTAGGAACTTATTCCATAGCGCTGCAGCGATGTATGATGCTTGGGCTGTTTTTGACGATACGGCTGAAACCATCTTCTTAGGACAAACTTTTGGCGGATATACCTTTACTTTTGATGGAATTGCTACTCCAACAGATATAGATGCAGCTACTCATGAAATGATGAGTTATGCCATGTTCCGTTTAATAAGTCATCGTTTTACATCGTCTCCGGGAGCATCGGATATTACCACTTCCATTCAGACGTTATTCCAGTCATACGGATATGATGAAACCTTTACCTCTGCAGATTATAGCACTGGTTCATATGCAGCTTTAGGGAATTACCTCGCCCAAGAGATTATAGCCTTCGGAATGCAGGACAATTCTAATGAGGCGAATGATTATGACAATCTGTTTTACAACCCAATTAATGATCCTTTGATTTTAGAGTTGTATGAAGATAATTTACTGGACGACCCTAATCGATGGCAACCTTTAGCATTTGATGTATTTATTGATCAAAGTGGTAATGCTTTTCCCGCAGACACTCCTGACTTCTTGAGTCCTGAATGGGGACAAGTGACTCCGTTTGCCTTGGATCCTGCCGATTTACAGATATTGAATAATGGATTTGATAGTTATGTATACAACGATCCAGGGGCACCTGAATACATTCTAAATTCAACAGCTGACGGTATTGATGATCCCTATAAATGGCATTTTGCTTTGGTGATTGCATGGTCTGCTCATTTGGATCCAGCCATCACAACCGAAATTGATATTTCTCCAGGTTCTATAGGAAATGTCGCTCTTTCTGAGTTCCCAGATACTTTTGCGGAATATCAGACATTCTACGATTTTATGAATGGTGGTGATTTGGGAACTGGACATGATTTGAATCCATTCACCAACGCTCCTTATGTACCACAAATGGTGAAACTGGCTGATTATGCACGTGTATTGGCAGAGTTCTGGGCAGATGGGCCAGATTCTGAAACCCCTCCTGGTCACTGGTTTACCATTATGAATTATGTGAGTGATCACCCAGAAACTGTGAAGCAATTCAATGGTCAAGGACCTGTTTTGAGTGATTTAGAATGGGATGTAAAGAGTTATTTAGCTTTGGGCGGAGCCATGCATGATGCTGCAGTGAATACATGGGGAATCAAAGGATATTACGACTATATACGTCCGATTTCAGCAATTCGATATATGGCGACGAAAGGACAAAGTACAGACCCTGGATTGGCAAGTTTTGATCCACATGGATTGCCTTTAATCTCTGGTTTGATTGAATTAATTGAAACTGGAGATCCTTTGGCTGGCGCTAGTGATGAGAATGTGGGTAAAATCAAAGTAAAGTCTTGGAAAGGTCCTGATTTCATAACGGACCCTACAACTGATGTAGCAGGTGTGGATTGGATTTTAGGAACGCATTGGTGGCCTTATCAAAGACCTACTTTTGTGACACCTCCTTTTGCAGGGTATCTTTCAGGACATTCTACATTTTCGAGAGCTGCTGCCGAGACTTTAACTTTAATCACTGGTGATTCTTTCTTCCCAGGAGGAATGGGAACTTTCGACGTAACTCAAAACGACTTTTTGGTTTTTGAACAAGGACCTTCAGAAAGCTTCACCTTACAGTGGGCCACCTATCAAGATGCCTCAGACCAAACAAGTTTGTCAAGAATTTGGGGAGGAATCCATCCTCCTATTGATGATATTCGAGGAAGAATCATAGGAGATCAAATTGGAAAAGACGCCTTCAACTTAGCAAAACAATACTTTGATGGAACCTTAAGCCTTTCCGAAGAAGAAATTGATGATAAAACCATTGTTTTTCCTGTTCCTGCTTCAGCAGAATTGAACATTAGAACACCGTATTTGGATGAAATACAAATTCAATTGGTTTCGTTAACTGGACAAGTAGTCATGGAACAAACGAAAACAAATCACCAGGGTCAATTCAAGATTCCTGTTAACGGTTTAGCTAATGGTGTTTATTTGTTGAAAGGAATCTCCATGGAGAACCAGCTTCTTTTCATAAAAAAGATCATCAAATAGCTGTTAATTTTGACATTTATTTAGGATAATTTTAAGATTTCCGCCCTCTCACTTTTTAGTAACTTCACGAAGTTTTAAGAATAGATATTCGTATTCCTATAACTCTATGTTATCGGTTGCGATTCTTTCTTTGAAATGATCAATCAATTAATACCAAACACATAATGAAAAAACTTCTTTATTCCCTCTTATTTGTCTCTTTTCTGGTACAAGCTCAGGACAATCCGAAATGGATGCGATATCCTGCAATTTCACCAGATGGTTCTGAAATCGTATTTACTTACAAAGGCGACCTTTATAAGGTAGCTTCTTCAGGTGGAGATGCTGAGCAATTAACTTATCACAAAGCCCATGACTACATGCCTGTATGGAGCCAAGATGGAAAACAAATCGCTTTTGCTTCAGACCGATATGGAAACTTTGATGTGTATGTCATGAGTTCTGAAGGTGGTGATGCTACTCGTTTGACCTTCCACTCTAGCAACGAATCTCCTTTCTCCTTCTCTGCTGACGGTAAGAGCGTGATTTTTGGCGCGACACGTCAGGATGCTGTAAATCATAGACAATATCCAACAGGATCGCAACCAGAATTGTATACAGTGCCTGTTAAAACAGGACGTGTAGATCAATTGTTTACAGTACCTGCAGAACATGTAACTGTTTCTAAGAATGGGAAGAAAATGTATTACCACGACAAAAAAGGTGGTGAGAATATTTGGAGAAAACATCATAGATCTTCCATTACCAGAGATATCTGGGTATATGATACCAAAACCAAAGAACATACCATGTTGACGAGTTTCAACGGAGAAGACAGACAACCTGTTTTGAGTGATGATGAGAATACGGTGTATTATTTAAGTGAAGAAAGTGGAACTTTTAACGTGCATAGTTTTCCTGTTGGGAATCCATCACAAACAGAGCAAGTCACCAATTTCAAATTGCATCCTGTTCGTTTCTTAAGTGAAGGCAATGGAACTTTGTGTTTTGGTTTTGATGGAGAAATCTACACAATGAAAGAAGGAAGCAAGCCTTCCAAAGTGAAAGTAAGCATCAGAACTCAAAACATTGATAATGATGATAAATTCGTTAGGATTAATGGAGGTGTTCGTGAAATGGCCATCTCACCAAACGGAAAAGAAATTGCATTCATTTCAAGAGGGGAAGTTTTTGTGACCTCCGTGAATGAATCCTTTACCAAAAGATTAACCAATACCCCAGAACAAGAGCGTTTTGTGACTTGGGGTCCTGATGGGAAATCGGTTGTATACAGTCGTGAGAACAAAGGGAAATGGGGAATTTACAAAACTGAAAAATTACGTAAAGAAGAGCCTTTCTTCTATGCCTCTACGTTGATTAAGGAGTCACCAGTTATTGAGAACAAACTAGATAACTATTTGGCCAAATATTCTCCAGATGGAAAGCAACTGGCTTTTATTGAAGGAAGACGTACTCTTAAAGTGATGGATTTAAAATCTAAGAAACAAGTGACTCTATTGGATGCCAAGGATTTGTTCCATATGAGCGATGGAGATAAGTACTTTACTTGGGCGCCAGATAGTAAATGGTTGTTGGTTGATTGGAGCAAAACATTAAGCAATAGTGAAGTATTGTTAATGGCTGCTGATGGTTCAAAACGAATGAACTTAAATCAAAGTGGATATTATGACTACTATCCAAAATGGGTGAATGGAGGAAAGCAAATGATTTGGTTTAGCAATAGAAATGGATTGAAATCATATGCTACTAGTGGTCGTTCACAGTCGGATGTATACAGTATGTTTTTTACGCAAGAAGCTTGGGATGAGTTCAACTTGAGCGAAGAAGATTATAAACTTTTACAAGCGTTGAAAGAAGAAGAAAAAAAGAACAAGAAGAAAGACGCAGATAAGTCGAAAGACAAAGACAAAAAAGACAAGAAGGATAAAAAGGATGCTGATAAGAAGAAAAAAGGCCCAGAACCTTTAAAGTTTGATTGGGACAATATGAGAGATCGTACCAAGCGATTGACCATCCACTCCTCTAGCCTAAGCGATGCAGTCTTAAATAAAAAGGGAGATAAACTTTATTATTTGGCTCGTTTTGAAGGAAGATTGAACTTATGGAGCACTAATCTTCGTACTCGTGAAACCAAAATGGCAATGCCTCTAAATGCGAATTCTGGAAGTTTAACATGGGATAAGGATATGAAAAACTTATACTTATTAAGCGGTGGGCGTATTGCGAAGATCAATCCTGAATCTAAGAAAAGAACAGGTGTGAAAATCAATGGTGAAATGGAGTTTGATGCAAAAGCCGAAAGAACGGCCATGTTTGAGCATGTGTGGATTCGCACTAAAAACATCTTCTACCACTCGAACTTCCACGGAGTTGATTGGGACAAAATGAAGAAAGAATATCAAAAGTATTTACCATACATCGGAAACTCACATGAGTTTGCTGAAATGCTTTCTGAAATGTTAGGCGAATTGAATGTATCTCACGCTGGTTCTGGTTTCAGAGGAAGAATGGCAAATGGTGATGCGACTGCTTCTTTAGGAATCTTTATGAACTATGATCATAAAGGAGATGGAATTTTAATCGATGAGATTATTTCTGGTGGACCCTTAGACAAAGCGAAATTCAATGTAAAAGCAGGAATGATCATTGACAAGATTGATGGAGAAACTGTAGACAAAGATCAAGATGTAGCGAAATACTTCAACAGAAAATCTGGGAAGTTTATGCTATTAGACATTAGAGATCCTAAAACAAAGAAAACTCAAACGATTACTGTAAAACCAATTTCATTAGGTGCTGAAAATCGACTACTTTACAGAAGATGGGTAAAAGCTAATGAAAAAGAAGTAGACAAAAAGAGTAATGGACAATTAGGATATGTGCACATCCCAGGGATGAGTGACGGACCTTACAGAAGTATCTATCAAGATATGATGGGGAAATTCGCCGACAGAAAAGGTGTAATTATCGATACTCGTTTTAATGGTGGTGGTGATTTAGTAGCAGACTTAGCCATGTTCTTCACAGGAGTGCCCTTCATTACCTATGCAACCGAAGCCAAAGTCGTGGGTGGTGAACCTACTTCTCGTTGGACAAAGCCAACCCTATCAATCTTTAACGAAAGCATGTATTCAGACGGACATTGTTATGCGCAAGGATACACCGATTTAAAAATTGGAAAAACAGTAGGAATGCCTGTGCCAGGAACTTGTAGTTTCGCTGGTTGGGAAGGATTGCCTAACGGATCTTACTGGGGAGTTGTTCCTGTAAGTGCGAAAAGTAGAGAAGGTAAATGGATGGAAAACCTGCAAACGGAGCCTACCATCAAAGTAAAGAACATGCCTGGAGTGGTTGACAAAGGAAGAGATCAACAATTAGAGCGTTCTATTCAAGAATTATTGAAGGAAGTGAACTAAAAGAAATTAAGTTTTTTAAAACAAAAGAAGCAGTATTGACATGATGTTGATACTGCTTTTTTAATGCAAGGCAATCTTCATAATTAAAAGTTAAAATATTACTAAATAACATTCATACTTCAATAATTAATAGTATTACTATTATATTTGCAACCGAAATATATTTAGTATGAAAAGACTACTATCAAATATCAAGATTCAAGTCAATGAGAACCTATATAATAAGGATCCTGAGACTTCAGAGCTAGGAAAGAAAATCATTCAACATAGTATTGAACTGATCAATGAGATTGGAATTGAGAGCTTTACATTCAAAAAACTAGGTGTTCGGATTTCAAGTAATGAGAGTTCTATCTATCGTTATTTTGAGAATAAGCACAAGCTTCTACTCTACTTAACTTCATGGTATTGGAGTTGGATTGAGTATCAACTAGTATTCAGTACATACAATATTGCAGATCCATTAGAAAGAATCGAAAGATCTGTTTTGGTTCTTACGCAACCGATTAGTCAAGATTCTTCTTATGAGCACATTGATGAAGTTCAATTGAACAAGATTGTCATTAATGAGTTTTCAAAATCATACTTAACGAAAGAAGTTGATACTGAAAATAAGGAAGGATATTTCTCTGTATTCAAACGATTGATCACCCGCATGAAAGAAATGATTGTAGAAATCAATCCAGAATATCCATATCCCTCAAGTTTGGCGAGTACGGTCCTTGAAACCTCACTATATCAGAGTTTTTTAAAGGATCATTTCCCTTCAATTACTGATTGTAGTTCTTCAGAAGAAACCAAGAACTTCTTAATTCACATGATTACTAACACTTTGAAAAAGAAATAACATGTCAGGAAAGTTTCTAACAGCATGGCAGCGGTTTATCGGATTGCTACAAATGGATAAAAGAGATATTCTTCAAATCTTTTATTATGCAATCTTCGCGGGGTTTGTCAGTTTGACCTTACCCTTGGGAATTCAAGCCATCATTGGTTTGATACAAGGTGCACAAATCAGCACCTCATGGATTGTTTTGGTAATATTGGTCACTTTAGGAGTCGCTTTTGCAGGAGCCTTGCAGGTGTATCAAATGCGAATCATTGAAAATATTCAGCAGAAAATATTTACGAGATCCTCTTTTGAGTTTGCTTATCGATTCCCAAAAATGAAAATGAGCGAATTAAGAAACCTTTATCCACCGGAGTTGGCAAATAGGTTCTTTGATACATTGACTGTGCAAAAAGGGTTGTCTAAAATCTTAATTGATTTTCCAACAGCTTTGTTGCAAATCCTTTTTGGGTTGATCTTATTATCATTCTACCATCCATTCTTTATTATTTATGGACTTCTATTGTTAATCCTGATCTACGTTGTATTTCGATTCACAGCACAAAAAGGATTGGAAACAAGTTTAGACGAGTCTGAGTATAAATACAAAGTTGCACACTGGTTACAGGAAGTTGCAAGAGCCATTGTTAGTTTTAAATTGTCAGGTAAAACAAGTTTGGCATTGAATAAGAACGATGCGCTGGTTGATGAATACTTAAGCCACAGAGAAGGACATTTTAGAATTTTGGTGATCCAGTTCATCCAAATGATTGGATTTAAAGTGTTGGTCACTGGAGGACTACTTCTCATTGGCGGGATCTTAGTAATCAACCAACAAATGAACATTGGTCAGTTCGTAGCGGCGGAGATCATTATTCTGATTGTGATTAGCTCTACTGAAAAATTGATCTTGGGATTTGAATCTTTTTATGATGTACTCACATCCTTAGAAAAACTAGGTCAGGTAGTTGATAAAGACTTGGAATCTCAAGAAGGAGAAACACCAAATCTTGATGAGATTACCGTACAATTAGAGGATGTCTCTTTGATTGTGAAAGAAAGAGAAGCTCCCATTATTGACAACATCAATTTGACCATTAACCCGAAAGAAACCGTGGTGATTAATGGTACAAGTGGGTCTGGTAAAACTACTTTATTAAAAATGATTGCGGGTGTCGTAGAGCCAACACATGGAAATATATTACTGAATAATACCAAATTA
>CAZTFN010000112.1:0-11464 GCA_964612905.1 uncultured Flavobacterium sp.
CCTGCACATCGTGTTGTGAACCGCAAAGGTTTATTGACAGGGAAACATCATTTTCAAGGCACCAATCTCATGCAACAATTACTCGAAAATGAAGGTATTGAAGTCGTTGAAAATCAGATTCAAAACTTTGAAACCATCTTTTGGGACCCGATGAAAGAACTTTCATAAACTCCCTTTATTACCTCATAAATATTTGGAATTCACAAGCTTTCCTATCTGAAGCTTTCGCAGTATCTTTGCATTCCAGAATCAGTTTAAAGAAATTCAATGTCTTTTAAGAAGCAAGATATATACAAAGCCCTTGAAACCATTACTGCTCCAGGCGAAGGAAAAAGTTTGGTTGAAAACAAGAACGTAACGAATGTTGTAGTCTTTGGTGATGAAGTCATTGTTGATGTTACCATTAGCAATCCGACGCTCCAAGCAAAGAAAAAAGTAGAGGTAGAAGTGATGAAGGCTATTCATCAACACGTACATCAGAAAATTGATGTGAAGGTGAATGTAAAATCGGCGCCAAAACCTAAAACTGAAGATCCAAACCTTATCCGAGGAAAAGAGATTCCGAACATTCAGAACATCATTGCTGTCGCTTCAGGAAAAGGTGGGGTTGGAAAATCTACCATCACAGCGAATTTGGCAACAACTTTGGCAAAAATGGGATTCAAAGTAGGGGTCTTAGATGCGGATGTTTATGGACCCTCTATGCATTTGATGTTTGATGTAGAAAGAGAAAGACCCTTATCAGTAAATGTGAACGGTCGTTCTAAGATGAAGCCGATTGAAAACTATGGAGTAAAATTATTGTCGTTAGGTTTCTTCACAGATCCAAATCAAGCTGTTATTTGGAGAGGACCTATGGCCTCCAAAGCTTTGAATCAATTGATTTTTGATGCCGATTGGGGCGAATTGGATTTTATGTTGATTGATTTGCCTCCTGGAACTGGAGACATTCATTTATCCATCGTTCAGGCTGTTCCTATCAATGGTGCTGTTGTTGTGAGTACTCCTCAGAACATTGCCTTGGCAGATGCCAAGAAAGGAGTCGCAATGTTTCAACAGAAAAGCATCAAAGTTCCCGTATTGGGAATTGTTGAAAACATGGCCTATTTCACTCCAGATGAATTACCAGACAACAAATATTATATCTTCGGAAAAGATGGAGCGAAACATCTGGCAGAAGACATCAATACCAAATTTTTAGGAGAGATCCCATTGGTACAAAGTATCAGAGAAGCAGGAGATGTGGGTCACCCAGTGGCTTTGCAAGAAAATACTCCGTTAGAAAAAGCTTTTGATGATATTACCAAAGAAATGGTATCGGAATTGTTAAAAAGAAATGCTAACTTGCCACCTACTGAGGTTGTTAGAATCACAACCATGAGTGGCTGTAGCGCCGTAAAAAAGTAAAATTATGACAGCACAAGAAACACTAGATAATGTAGAAAAAGCGTTGAGCGAGATTCGTCCGTTTTTACAAAGCGACGGTGGTAACATCAAGTTATTATCTATTGAAGATGCAACCGTGAAAGTTCAGTTGGAAGGAGCTTGTATAGGATGTTCTGTCAATCAAATGACTTTAAAGAATGGTGTGGAGGCTACGATCAAAAAGTATGCGCCTAACATTGAACAGGTCATCAATGTAGAGTAACTGATAAAAATCAGTTTTCAAAAGAACTACAACGCCTACTTTTACCTTGATTTTTACAAAACATGATTAAAACAGATATTTTAATTATTGGTGCAGGACCTACAGGTTTGTTCACCGTATTTGAAGCTGGATTGTTAAAGCTAAAGTGCCATTTGATTGATGCACTTCCTCAACCAGGAGGCCAATGCTCAGAGATCTATCCTAAAAAACCCATCTACGATATTCCTGCTTATCCAGAAATTTTAGCTGGAGATTTGACAGATAAATTGATGGAGCAAATCAAAGCATTTGAACCAGGTTTTACACTCGGTGAAAGAGCTGACACTATTGAAAAACAAGACGATGGAACTTTCATCGTAACCACAAATAGAGGAACAAAACATCAAGCACCAGTTGTTGCCATTGCAGGAGGTTTGGGAAGTTTTGAACCTCGAAAGCCACCTATTGCAAACATTGCTAACTATGAAGATCACGGAGTAGAATACATCATTCGAGATCCTGAAATCTATCGAGACAAAAAAGTTGTGATTGCTGGTGGTGGAGACTCTGCCTTAGATTGGTCAATCTTTTTGACTGATGTTGCTTCTGAAGTGACCTTGGTTCACAGAAGAAATGAATTCCGAGGAGCATTGGATTCAGTAGATAAAGTACAAGAGCTGAAAGATGCTGGAAAAATCAATTTGATTACACCCGCAGAAGTAAAAGAAATCCATGGTGAAGGTCACGTAACTGGCGTATCCATTGTTCAAAATAAGACTGAAAAATTTCTAAAAGAATGTGATCACTTTATTCCATTATTTGGATTGTCTCCAAAATTAGGTCCCATTGCGGATTGGGGATTAGAAATCGAGAAAAATGCGATCAAAGTAAACAATGCTTTGGACTATCAAACCAATATCCCTGGAATTTATGCCATTGGTGATGTGAATACCTATCCTGGAAAATTAAAGTTAATCTTATGTGGATTCCATGAAGCGACTTTAATGTGCCAGAGTGCTTATCAACGTATTCATCCTGATAAAAAGTATGTGATGAAATATACTACGGTTGGAGGAGTTGAAGGATTCGATGGAACAAAGAAGGAAGCTCCTAAAGCAGTTGTGAAGAAAATCAAGTAGTGTTTACTAAATTACTTGAACAAATATCCAAATTGTCATTCACCTCCCGAATGTTTTGGGTAGGAGTACTGTTTTATTTGTGGGTCAAATTCGGCGTATTTATTGAAATTAAGGGAAATAATGGTTTGATCGTTTCTAGCTTAGTTCTTGCGGCATTAGCTTGCCTCTTTTTCCTTCCCGGAGAAAAAATAAGGAAGGCTAATAAATTTGTATCGATTGAATAGTGTACAAGTTAACATGAACAAAACAATATTCGAGATTACTAAAATGGATTGCCCTTCGGAAGAAAATCTCATCCGAATGAAGTTAGACGGAATTTCAGATATACAACATCTCGAATTTGATATTCCCAATCGGAAGCTTGCTGTTTTTCACAAAGATGGTTTAGAACAAATAGAGCAGTCTATTCTAGAACTCAACTTAGGTGGAAGACTAATTTCCTCCGAACAATCAGATCAGAGGTATTTTGATGATAATACTAATCAAAGGCAATTGCTTTGGTCGGTCTTAGCCATCAACTTTGCTTTTTTCATTGTTGAAATGACCACAGGAATCATTTCCAAATCCATGGGATTGGTTGCTGACAGTTTGGATATGCTAGCCGATAGTTTTGTCTATGGAATTAGTTTGTTTGCGGTGGGTGGAACCGTCACACGAAAAAAGAACATTGCAAAAGTAGCTGGATACTTTCAAATCGCGCTTGCCATTATTGGCTTTGTTGAAGTCTTACGACGTTTCTTTGGAGGAGAACAACTTCCAAGTTTTAAAACGATGATCGTTGTTTCCTTCCTAGCACTAGTTGCCAACGGCATTTGCTTGTATCTCTTACAGAAATCAAAAAGTAAGGAAGAAGCACATATGAAAGCAAGTATGATTTTCACCTCCAATGATGTGATTATTAATTTAGGTGTTATCATTGCTGGAACCCTCGTTTATTGGTTGGATTCTAACAAACCTGATTTAATTATTGGGTCCATCGTTTTTGTTTTGGTAATTCAAGGGGCTTTGAGAATTTTAAAGTTGAGTAAGTGAAAAAATAAGCCACTAGAACTAAGAACAGAAAGCTAAAAGTGTCTACTGCTACCTAAAATGGGTAGGATAGAAAAGTAGGACAATTCGTAACTTTACTGCTCATCCCAAAGTCATCATTTCTATGAAAATAAAGTTCCTCTCTTTGATATGCTTGTTGGTTTTTACTCAGGCATTCTCTCAAAAATATTTTAACTACTCAGACGAAACTCTAGAGATCAACTCAGAAGTCTTAGGAGAGAAGTTCATCATGAGTTTCCATCTTCCAGAGACCTTTCGTTATGCTTCGAAAAAAGCAAGTTATCCCATTACCATTATTTTCGATAGTCAACATGAGAGCACCTACCCACATATCATCAATTCAATGGATTTGTTGACAAGTGAGTCGCAGATGCCAGAATCTATTATCGTAGGAATTCCTTTCGACATATATAACAGACGCTATTATACCTCAGGGCAAATCAAGGAAGGTGAAAAATTAATGGGGATTGAAAAAACGGAAAAGTTTGTCTTTGAAGAACTCATACCTCTTCTTCAAAAGGATTATCAAGCCAATAATTTTATCCAAATCTTAGGGCACTCAAGAACTGGGTTTTTGGTCAACTATTTAATCACAAAAAGAAGCAAAGAAGTAGACATTGCCATCGCATTAAGTGGATTTTACGGGAACAATCCCTTACCCATGGAGACTTTTAAAAAATATATTGCTGATGATAGCAACTTCCCCTCCCCTTTTAAATATTACTTCACTGCAGGTAATTCTTTAGAAGAAATCCCTTATTTAAAGGATTGTACAGAGATGAATGATTTTATCTCAGCAGGGAACAAGGCAAAGAATGTCACGGCCAAGTTTTCAGTCAATTCTGGCGCGAATCACATGACCAATCTTTGGGTTTCTGTACCTTCTATTTTGATTGACGCCTTTACAGATTACAATAAAGTACTCAATAATTGGTTTCAGGATGAAGAAAAGAAGAAACGAATTACAAATCCGTTAGAAGAACTTAAAAGAGATCTGAAAGTTACGAGTGATAAGATGGGCTTTGAAGTAAACCCAGGGCTCACGCAATTATTCTCCATTGCCAGTGTTTACGGTTCTAGTGACAAGGAGCTGGAGAAAGCGATTGACATTATTGGATATGGACTTTCGTATTATCCTAATTATCTCGATTTGAATTGGACACTCTTAGACTATGCCAAGCGACTCGGGAACACCGAATTACTAAATGAATACAAAAGAACATTCATTCAGAGAACAAAGACAAGAACTGATTTATCCGAAGAAGAGAAATCAAAAATCTTAAAGGACATAGCTTCTATCTAACATGGCAAAACAATTACGCGATTTCACAAGAGAAGATTTCAATCGATTATATCCTATTGAATTGAAAGATCACAACCCTAACTGGAAATATATCTTTCAGCAGGAGAAAAAATATATTGAAGAAAATACAAACCCAAATCAGATTTTACGAATCGAACACTTTGGAAGCACCTCCATTTCAGGAATTAAGGCAAAACCTTATATTGACCTATTGATAGAAATTCCAAAGGAGTTACTTTTCGACAATGATTTAATTCTTCAATTTGAACGGTTTGGATATACACATTGGGAAGTTCCTCAACGAGAAAATATTGATGCCTATATGTCTTTTGGAAAGGGATATAATACTGAGGGAAGAAAAGATCAAATCTTCCATATTCATATGTGTCCTAAAGAAAATGTAATGTGGAATCAGTTAAAATTCAGAGATTACTTAATTTCGCATTCAGAAAGAGCACAAGCCTATGAGACCCTCAAAATAGACTTGGCATCAAAATTTAAAAACGACCGAGGTTCTTATATGTTGTCAAAAACGACATTCATTCAAGAAACCTTGAAACTTACAGAATAAGAAAATGTCAGATGTAACCATAAAGATCACAGACCGAGAAGGTGTATTGCATGAAATCCAAGCGCCCACAGACATGGCTATGAACTTAATGGAAGTTGTGCGCGCCTATGAGTTGGCTCCTGAAGGAACCATTGGTGTATGCGGCGGAATGGCTATGTGTGCGTCTTGTCAATGCTATGTTAATTCAGATCACGAATTACCAGAAATGTCGGATGATGAAGATTTGATGTTGGCCGAAGCTTTCTATGTAGAAGACAATAGTCGATTGGGTTGTCAAATCCAAATTACTCCAGAACTAGAAGGTCTAGAAGTTGAGTTGGCCCCAGAAAGTTAGTGAAACTGAAGTTTGTCGAGTCGCTGTAAAGTGGCGAAGCCGAACTTTCAAGTTGAACTAAACCCGCTTTTACAGCGGGATATCTCCTAACAGTATTGGCTAACATTCCGAAAAGAATTAGTTTTTATTTATTCTAAATAAAGCATATATTTGTCCCATGTATTGGGATACCGAGATACTTTGTGATGAAATAGAATTACGCTCACTCCGATTTTGTGAGTACGAATTAACAGTTGCTAAAAAGCAAATCTCATTGTCGTTTCCGCAATTGTTACAGCTTAGAAAAAACATCAACAAACTTACGGATCCCGATAAACTGGAAGAAATCATTAATAACGAGAATTTCGCCCTTGTTTTTATTGCAGACAAACAGCATTTAGTTTATCTAGAAGTCCCTCAAATACTGTATCTTAGGAATGAAATCTTCTCTTTTTTCAATCATTCTTATCCAGTTTTAATCTAAACAATACTTTTATTTAGACTTCCTCTAAATTTTGATTCTCAATCGGTTAGATTGGGGGATAAGCCGTATTTTTGTATAAAATAAGAAACCATGTTAACAGAAGTAAGAAAACAAATGTCGATTCATCCAGAAGTGATGGATCTATTGAACAATCAAATCGCGATCGAAATGAAGGCTTCAGCTTCTTATTTGGCGATGGCTTCTTGGTGCGATCAACGTGAACTTTTAAACAGCAAAGCGTTTTTTTATAAGCAAGCTGAAGAAGAAAGAGCTCACGGAATGAAAATTTTCAACTTTATCAATGATGCCGGTGGCGCGGCATTGTCTCCATCTATATTGGATGTAAATAATGAGTTTGAAAGTTTAAGAGGTATTTACGAAACCTCATTAGCGCAAGAAATCGATGTAACTCAAAATATCTACAAAGCATTTAAAAAAGCACGTCAGGTAGACGACTTTGCATCTGAGGTATTTTTACAGTGGTTTGTTGAAGAACAAGTAGAAGAAGAAGATACTGTAAGAAGTATTATTGATGTCTTCGACTTAATGGAAGGCATGCCATTAAAAATGATCGACGAAAGATTACCAACTGAATAGGGTAAGCACTTTCAATTCGAAAAACTGATAGTAAAACCAATCATATTTCATGATTGGTTTTTTTATTTACTGTGTTTTCATAGGTATTGTCTCAAAAGAATGAAAGCTCTTTCCAACTTTTAATTATCTTTTTTCAGCATACCCTAAATTTTGAATCCAAATTTTCCAGAATTTAGAGTTGCTTCAAGAATCGCATCGCTCGTCCATGATTTTTTTCATTTTATCCATGTCAAATTAAAAATGAAAAAAATTCACGTACTTTTGTAAGGCGTTCACTTTAAAACGCTTGAAGTATGTACAAAGAGTTATTAATTCTTCTAAAATATTTGACCAAAAGAAGCCCGGAGTAAATGGTTCAATGTAACAATGAATCAATTTATTAGTGTACCAATTCAATTGCTACATTTTCACATTAACTCATTAAATCATTGAAAAAACATGCCTTTTTATCATAAACTCGGGAAAATACCTCCCAAACGACATACACAATTTAGAAAAGAAGACGGAAGTCTTTATTATGAACAGCTTTTTGGTACCATAGGTTTTGATGGAATGTCATCCAACCTCTACCATGAGCAAAGACCAACTATGGTCAAAGAAATTCAGCGACAATATTCCGTTGCTCCTAAGGTTGCCAAAGCCAACAACATGCAATCCTATCGATTTAGAGGGTTTCAAGTACCTCCTGTTGAAGATTATTTGGAGAGTCGAAAAATCGTATTGACGAATTCAGATTGTAATATCATTTTGGCAGCACCAAAACAATCAACACAAGATTATTTCTACAAAAATACCGATGCCGACGAAGTGATCTTCGTACACCGTGGAACTGGAAAATTGAGAACCCACATGGGGAATCTCGATTTTAAATATGGTGACTATCTGGTGATTCCTCGCGGAATGATCTATAAAATGGATTTCGACACCGAAGAAAACCGTTTGTTCATTGTTGAATCTTACAGACCTGTTTACACACCAAAAAGATATCGAAACTGGTTCGGACAGCTATTGGAACATTCTCCATTTTGCGAACGAGATTTTCGTCAGCCACAAGAATTGGAAACCTACAACGAAAAAGGAGACTTTTTGATGAAAATCAAAAAGCAAGATGAGATTTTCGATATGATCTATGCTTCACATCCTTTTGATGTAGTTGGATATGATGGATACAATTATCCTTATGCATTTTCCATTCATGACTTCGAACCGATTACAGGTCGAATTCATCAACCACCTCCAGTACATCAAACCTTTGAAACCGATGCCTTTGTGATTTGTAGTTTCGTACCTCGTTTGTACGACTATCATCCAGACTCAATTCCAGCTCCATACAACCATAGTAATATCGATTCTGATGAAGTGCTGTATTATGTGGATGGAGATTTCATGAGCAGAAATGATATTGATGCAGGACATATCTCTCTACATCCTGCTGGAATACCACACGGACCACATCCTGGGGCTACTGAAAGAAGTATCGGCCAGACGGAAACCGAAGAACTAGCCGTAATGGTAGACACGTTCAAACCTTTGAAAGTAACCGAAGAAGCAATGAAAATTGCCGACGAAGATTATCACAAATCATGGCTTGAATAGAATCAAGAGTCTAGAAAAAAGAGACAAGAGAATGGGAGACAAAAAAAGACATAACTACAAAAATCTCAAAATTTGTAACTTGGGAATTGAAATTGTAGATGATGTCTTTAAACTGACCGATAATTTTCCAAAAGAGGAAAAGTTTGGATTAGCCTCTCAAATTAACAGATCATCAGTATCAATTCCAAGCAATATTGCTGAAGGGTCTTCAAGGTCTGATAAATCTTTTTCTCATTTCATAGACATTTCACTTGGATCATCTTTTGAGTTAGAAACTCAATTGATCATCGCTTTTAAAAGAAATTATATAACAAACAATCAATTAAAGACAATAGAAGAAAAAATAGCAGAGTTTCAAAAAATGACCATGGGGTTTCAAAATAAGCTCTGATCTCTCCTCTCTATTCTATCTTCTCTTTTCTAAAAAAGAATAATCATGTCAAAAGAAATAAAATCAGTAAACTACGGTTTAGAAAAAATATTTGAAGGAGCACAAGACTTCCTTCCACTGTTAGGAACAGATTACGTAGAATTCTACGTAGGGAATGCAAAACAAGCAGCACATTTTTATAAAACAGCTTTCGGATTTCAATCCTACGCGTACAAGGGATTGGAAACTGGATCTAAAGATTCGGTAAGCTATGTGTTAAAGCAAGATAAAATCCGATTGGTATTGACCACTCCATTAAACAGTAAATCTCCTATCAACGATCACATTGTAAAACATGGTGATGGGGTTAAAGTAGTGGCTCTTTGGGTAGACGATGCGAGAAGCGCTTATCATGAAACGACTTCAAGAGGAGCTAAATCCTACATGGAACCAACGGTAGAAACCGACGAGCATGGTGAAATCGTGAAAGCAGGAATTTACACCTATGGTGAAACGGTTCACATTTTTGTAGAACGTAAAAATTACAACGGAGTCTTTATGCCAGGATTCCAAGAATGGAAATCAGATTACAATCCACCAGTTGCAGGTTTGAAATACATCGACCATATGGTTGGAAATGTGGGCTGGAACCAAATGAATGTTTGGGTAAAGTGGTATGAAGATGTGATGGGATTTGAGAATTTCTTATCCTTTGATGACACGCAAATTCACACAGAATACTCTGCCTTAATGAGTAAAGTGATGAGTAATGGAAATGGACGTATCAAATTCCCAATCAACGAGCCTGCTGAAGGAAAAAAACGCTCACAAATTGAGGAATATTTGGACTTCTATGAAGGAGCTGGAGTACAACATATTGCTGTTGCTACAGATGACATTATCAAAACAGTAAGTCAGTTAAAATCCAATGGTGTTGAATTTTTATCCACGCCACCAGAAGAATACTACAAAGCAGTTCCTGGTCGACTAGATGAATTCAGTCATGAGTTAAGAGAAGATATCGAAAAGCTAAAAGGCTTGGGTATTATGATTGATGCTGATGAAGAAGGGTATTTACTACAGATCTTCACCAAACCAGTGGAAGACAGACCTACATTATTCTTTGAAATCATTCAGCGAATGGGGGCTCGTGGATTTGGTGCAGGAAACTTCAAAGCCTTGTTTGAATCCATCGAAAGAGAACAACAAAAACGAGGAACACTTTAAAAAGACGAAAGACTCGTGAGACATAAGAACCAAGACAGAAACAAACAATCTTTTGTCTTGGTTCTCTAAAGTCTTACGTCTAAAAGCACCATGAGTAAAGACGATATTTTAAAAGCCATAGAAGAGAAATACGAGAAACTTGGTGTTCCTCTCAATTCTATGCTCGAAGGTTTGTTGTGGAGTAGGCCCATTACCTATTGGGATTACATCCAAACCGATGCATTGCTAGGATTACAAACTCCTAGAACCACACAACCTGATGAAATGGTATTCATCATGTATCATCAGGTGAATGAATTGTTGTTCAAAATGATTCTTTGGGAAATTGACCAAGTAGCCAAATCAGAAGAAATTTCAGCGGAAAAATTCACCAAGCACTTGATGCGTATCAGTCGATATTTTGATATGCTTTGTAGCTCTTTTTCTGTGATGGGTGAAGGTATGGACCCTGAGCAATATTTGAAGTTCAGAAATACCTTGACACCTGCAAGCGGATTTCAAAGTGCGCAGTATCGAAAGATTGAATTCGCTTCTACAGAATTAATCAATTTAATCGACGCTCGTTTCCGAGATACTATTGATCGAAATTCTTCGTTTAAAAACGCGTATGATCATTTGTATTGGCAGGCGGCTGGTAAAAATCATACAACCGGTGAAAAATCTATCTTGATCAAATTGTTCGACAAGAAATACATGGGGGATTTCATTGACTTTATGGAAGACTACAATGAATGCAACCTATCTAAAAAGTTCAAGCAGCTTCCAGACGATGTTCAAAAGGACCCAGAACTCATCAAAGCCATGCGTCACTATGATCACACGGTAAACGTAAAATGGGTGATGGCTCATTACAATGCCGCCGGTAAGTATTTAGGAGGTGATGAAAAAGAATTGGAAGCTACTGGAGGAAGTAGTTGGAGAAAATATCTACATCCCAAATATCAAAGACGAATTTTCTACCCTTATTTGTGGAGTGAAGAAGAACTCAAGAATTGGGGAACGTTTTAGAAATGATAAATAAAAGTTAAAAAAGAGATTTGAAGGGGTTTTCGGACAGCTTTTTGGTTTTCATAGAAATGTTTTATGAAGCATTTTTTTTAATTTCGAATTTTATGAAAAGAAACTTCTTAATTCCTTTTTTATTTTTCATTTCATTTGCTGCTTTTTCTCAAAAAACAGATCAATCT
>CAZTFN010000113.1:0-10261 GCA_964612905.1 uncultured Flavobacterium sp.
TTCTTTTTCAAGAATATTTTTATATAAAACATTATTACTTGTGGGAGAGTAATTTTTGTTAGATAATGATGGGCCAGCCAACGCTTCATTTTGTTTGTAGGTAGATGTATTTCTATCAAAAAGTAAAGTGAATTTTTTTTCTAAGAACTGCTTGTTTTTCTCAATGAGTTGCTTGGCTTGCATTAAAGATATTTTTTGCTCTTTGGCAAATTCATCTACATTTACAATCTCTTTATACAAATAAGTGACTTTTCCTTGATATCCTTTCTGGCAAAAAGCAATTACACTTGAGAGTAAAAAAAGTGAAATAATTAATTTTTTCATGTTTTATAATCATTATTGAGTTAATTTTTTGCCCTAATATCATAACGGCAAAAAAAAAAAATAGTATGTGCCTTGAAATAAACTTAATCACCTTTTAGTTTCATTGACAACAATGCAAATCTTCTCAATTCTTCTATAAATTGGTTCGACAAATCGATATTTAGGGGAGCAAAAAAGACAAAGCCACACAATTGTGTGGCTTTTTTTATAATGAAACTTATATTCATTAATTCTCCGGTAATTGCTCCATAATTTGATAGGTACTAAAATTGAAGAAGTTACCTGGATGGGCCAATACATTCTGTAAGATAAAAGGTGTATCTGGGTTTGTACCTGTATATTGTGTATTCCCATCCATGTTTACATCTTCTGAATGATAACCTGTTACAACGTAGGTTGGAAGGTTTAGAAAGTTTCCAGGATCATTTAGTACAAGAGATAAAATATCTGGAGAGTCAGGATGGGTCCCAGTATATTGTACAATGGTATCGTCATTGACATTTCCTGCCCACATAGCTAATACATTGGTAGGCATCCCTGACGTTGTTTGCGCATGACTACCATAAGTGATTTGATTGGCAGCATCTGTAAAATCAACAGTAGTTGTGCTGCTTGATAATGTAACGATACTTGCAGTCATAATTCCAAGGTGATTACGATGTTTGACTACTACATGATAGTCGCCATCTGGCTGATTCAACGTCACTGGAGAACTACCATCAGCATCCACTACATCTCCGTCGCGTTGCAGTAAAGCTGATGTACCTTCAATAATAACCGCACTGTCTGAGGGGTCACGAAGTTCTACATACACCCAATCTACAATTGCATCCGCACCCGTAGTGGTAAAAACACTAGCGTCACAGGTTTGCATATCGCTATATGGACTTGTTGCTGGGATATAAGAGTTTAGTCGTAAATCATCTCGCATCAACATCTCTTCACCAACATTTGGATTAAACGCTGCGCCTTGTAACATTACTTTCGGAGATACAATAACTTTTGATTTTTCTATTGAAACTAAATAATCACGAACAAAAACTAACTGATTGGGTAAATCGCATGGAGATGAAATTCCAGTTGAACCTGTCGAATATTGATTCACAATCACTCGCATACCCGTAATTCCGTCTTCTGTTAGTTCGGTTGGGATACTAAACGTTGTTGAATAATCTTGACTATAGGTACGAAGCTCATTTTCTACAATCCATTCTCCAACATCATCAAAATCACCATCTCTATTGACATCCATAAAAAAGTTTAGATAAACGGAGTTGTAATTGGACATTGTGAAATCTATGGTATAATCTACATTTGATTGAAGTGTAACTTGACTATTGTCCACAACTTCTGGATGATCATAGCATCCGATTTGGTTGTCATTAAAGAGCGTAACACTATTTTCATGTAGGACTACCGCATCAGGAGATAGGTCTAACAATTCATTGCAATTATTCAACTGGTTTGGAACACAACCCAGTATTTCACCAGTAGTGACTTGGATGACATTGCTATACGCATCGCATGAATTAACAGGAATTACACGATACCAATAGTCTTTATTAGATTCAACTTGAGTATCATTAAAAACGGTCTCATCTTTTCTAACTCCACCAAGTTTAAAAGGTCTAAATCCAGTAGTTGCAGAAACTTCTGAACGTTCCACAACATAACCCAGATCGTCAACATCTGTCCATGTAAGTTCATTCGAATATCCTGCAAAACTAGCTGTTAGAACAGGTGCCTGAGGAGGGTTGTTTTGTACATAACCAGTGAAATTATAGTCTGTGTGATTTAATTTAGCGACAAGACCAGCTTGCATCGCTAAAATCTGTTCATTAGAGAAGCGTGTTTTGGTCCCAAAATAACTCATAAAGTTGGTTACATCGGGTTCATACGGAACACCATGTATGTCCGTATCATCTGGACTGAAATAATTATCGGCAGGAGTATCACAAAATCCATCACCATTCGTATCACAATTCGCTTGGACTCCTGTTCGAGCTACATTTTCTGCTAAAGAATGTGTATTTCCATTATCTGTGTAAGTAAACGTGTGAAGTAACCCAAAATAATGACCAAATTCATGCAGTATTGTTTGGTTAATTTCTTGATATCTAGCTCTAAATCCTGTGTAGGATAAATGCAATTTAATTGCATCTATACTCCCTCCTGAATTTCCTGGGGAATCTCGCAAATAGAGATTCGTTGCATTTGGATCATTAAACTGATTAAAAACATTAAAATTAGGCGTATTGGATGCATTTGAATAGAAGTCACTATCCATGTACCGTATTTCAACCAGGTGAAATTTTGCTCCAATGTCCAACATAAAATAGTTTAACGTGGACATAAATCTTGGAATGTCTATTGGGTCCAAGAAATCGGTTCCATTGTCATCTCGAATCACATGCAATATCATGGGTAAACAAACGACATTAGTACTCGAATTCCTGTTGATCAAAGAACTATCCGTGCGAGATTTCTTATAATCCTTTAAGAAGTTCTTATTCACCTCTAGATTCTCTTTGCTGACATTACACTCAATTGGGTGTTTTTCTTGTGCAACCAAACCTTTGGAAATAATGAGCAGCAATAAAATTAAAGCGAAAGCAATTGATTTCATAGTTTACTTTTTTATCACCTTTTGAGTGTAGGATTTGTTGTCTTTTGTAGCTACTTTCATAAAATAGATACCATTACTGAGTTCAGAAATATCAATTGTTTTTGAGTTGAATTTCTTTTGTACCTTCACCAAAACACCTCGTATATCATATACGTATAATGCTGTAATCTCTTCTTTGCTATCTGGCGTTTTTATTTGAATAATACCCGTGGTTGGGTTGGGTGAAAGACTGATGGCTTTTTCAGGAATTTGTTGAAACGTTGCTTGATTGATCGTAGCGGCTTGTCCATTCCTTTGAGTATCTCCAATACATTCTATTTTGATATCATCTATGGCTACATAACCATCGTTGACAATATTATTTGGATCGGGATACAATGGAAATTCTAAGGTTAATTTCATACTTGAACTCGTTACTTTAATGATGACCTCTCTTTGGTGCCATACGTTGGGGGCCGAAGGAGTAAAGTTGTAATAATACGTATTGGGGCCATCCCATTCTTGTACTCCGAGCGCATCTTCTACTTTAACCTTAGTTCTGTAGTATAAGTTTGGTGTTTGTCTGCCACCAGGCGTTGATACAGGAGAATCATAAAATGTAAGTCTGTATTGATCTCCTACTTGTAGGTTTTCCAATTGTGTATAAACACCATTGTAAATAGATTCGTAATGTTTACGCTTTACCCAAAATGCCATCACGCTTTCATTATCAGCAGGTGAAGTGTCAATAGGATTTGAGCTTCCTAACATCCAAACACTTGTGGCTGTTCCTTCATTTACAATCTCATTGCACCCATAGTTATCCCAATAATCTTCGGTAAGTAGAATATGGTACGCAGCATAAAACTCTGTTGCTTTCCATGGAAAAGGCGTGTTCCATGCACTGTTAAAATGACCCGAAGGGAAAGCGGTGCATAAATCTCCATCGGCAAATTCGGCGTCAGCATTGTCAAAATCTGAATACACGTCGCCACTACAATTCACAATCGGGTCTAAAAAATTCAGTGCAGCTTCCATGTTTGGCAAGGGGCCGATTGGCAAAGATGTAGCCGTTGCATTTCCTTGAGGAATTCCTGTATCTCTTAAGATATCTCTTATTTCTTCTCCTGACAAATAGGTTCCTGTACTGTTAAAATGATGAGATTGAACAGCAATCACACAACTCGCTACAATGGCTGTTGCCGAACTTGTTCCTGTAAAATTGGTATACGTTTGATTTACATCGCTAGCTATTACCTCAGCTTCACCGTTAAATGTACCTGCAGTAAAAACATCATTTCCCCAACCTTGTAAATCTACTCGTCTACCATGTGTAGTATAAGGCAAAGCATCGTGATTTAGATCTGAGGAACCAGCGCCCACTATAATAGCTCCGCTATTTCCACGCGACATATACTCGATGTAATCAGCTGAATCTAAGTCCAACCCTCCATTTCCAGCTGCAGCGACAATGACAATACCGTTATCAGTAGCAGCTTGAGTTAAATCCCATATGATTGGATCTAATTCAGCTGGTCCTCTTTCCTCTGATTGCATCTGATAAATAAGAACATTTCCAGGCAATGTATTATCAATGGCTTCAGTAATCGCTCTAATTCTATCCCAACCATAAGGATTGTCGGTGGTTACATATTCTTCTGCCCACTCAGGATGTAGCACCACTTCCTCAGCACCATACACCATACCAGTAACGCCATAAGTACCATTATCCGCATAAAGAGTTCCTATGACCGAAGTTCCATGTCTAGTATACCCTGAATCTACAGCGGATGAATGAACCGTTCGGCCAGGTGCATAAAATGCATTTACATCATTTAAGTCTTCATGCGCTTTGTTAAAGCCATACTCTATATTTCTCACGAATATTCCAGAACCATCAACACCCATATCCCAAGCATACTGCATATTAACACCTGGATCTTCGTCTATATATTCTTGGCGATTTCTAAACGACGGTGTCTCTGGAAAAATATCATGTGGTGGTGATATAGGCTCGTTAGAAACAAGGTGGCAATACGCTACAGATAGTTGTTCTTCAAAGCGTTTCTTTAGTGATTGTAATTTCTCTTGTGTCGGGTTTTCTACAATCACTTTTAGGATGTTTGCCAGACCAATTCTTTTGCCTTCCCGTTTTTGCATCCCTTTACTTTCAATAGCCTGTATTTTTTTACTGGACATAGGGATGCCCTTTTTAAAATTGAAGGGGGTTTCGTTATAAATTTCCTTTAAATCTGGTGCTTTATTTAAGACATCCGTAATGAGACTTTTGTGATCTCTATCTATATCGATTCTCGAATCAATCTTTACGTAAAGCGTATATGATTTATCTTGAGCAGGATTCTCTTCAGTAGTGCTTTGGGTATAACTTACCATAAAGAAAAGTGCACAGAATGAAATGATGATTCCGATTAATTTTTTCATTGAATTATAATTTTCAGATTATTGTTTTATTATTTTTCGTGTGTATGTATTGCCCATAGAGGTTTCTATCTTTATGAAGTACACACCATGACTCAAGTTGGAGATATCCACTTTATTTGAGACAGCGGTATTTTTGAGTTTTACCAAAGCTCCGTGAATATTATACAACTTGAGAGAAGTGATATCAACATTGCTATTTGACAGTGCTATATGAAATACGTCTTTTGTTGGATTGGGATAAATAGCAAAAGGTGCTAATGCATTCTTTTCCGATGAAATGACGGAAGAAACAGACGTAGGTTTTTTAAAGTCTTCCGTACTTTCCGAGCTCACTACATTGCTGAATTTCGAAATATCATTGTCTGTAATATCAGCAGTTAAAAAACTCTTTAAAGCAGTAACCTCTCTTGCTAATTCTGAATTGTTATTTAGGATGTAGATTTCTTTTGATGTCTTACCTCCTTTAAACTCAATGGTAGCAATGTCTATCATTCCTTTGCCAGACGTAGAGGGCAACAAAATTGTACTTTCAAATTTTTGTGTAATTAAGTAACCATCAATTGTTGAATTTCCTACAGCGGCTCCATCGAAAAAAGTAGTAGAGGCTCTATTTCCAATGGAAGAAACGACACTCGCTTTAACACCGTCAGGTACTATTACGGTAAACCCGTAGCTATGCATGGCCGTATTCAAGTTCTTTAGATTTGCGTTGGGAATCGCTCTAATCGTATAGCTATTTGAGCCATTGTCTATTAAGTTGTACGAATACACTTCTTGTGCATGTAGTTCAATTTTAACCAACAATAAGATGGTTGTTAATGCCAATGCTATGTTATTTATTTTCATGTTTTGTTTTTTATAATTAGTAATCCAAGATTTAAATTTGCTCATCATAGATTTTACAATATGTTTTGTTGAAAAGTGTTAATTCTCGGGTAATTGTTCGATAATTTGATAGGTACTAAAATTGAGAAAGTTACCTGGGTGGACCAATACATTTTGTAAGATGAAAGGTGTATCTGGGTTTGTACCTGCATATTGTGTATTCCCATCCATGTTTACGTCTTCTGAATGATAACCTGTTACAACGTAGGTTGGAAGGTTGAGAAAGTTCCCAGGATCATTTAGTACAAAGGATAAAATCTCGGGAGATTCAGGATCAGTCCCAGAATATTGTATAAGTGTATCGCCATTGACATTTCCTGCCCACATAGCAACGACATTGGCTTGCATACCTGAAGTTGTTTGCGCATGACTACCATAAGTGATTTGATTGGTAGCATCCGTAAAATCAACAGTAGTTGTGCTGCTTGATAATGTAACGATACTTGCAGTCATAATACCAAGGTGATTGCGGTGTTTCACTGCTACATAATAGTCGCCATCTGGCTGATGAAACGTCACTGCAGAACTACCATCTGAATCCACTACATCTCCATCGCGCTGCAGTAAAGCAGATCTTCCTTCAACAATGATGGTATTGTCTGTAGCATCACGGAGTTCTAGATACACCCAATCTACAATTGCATCGGCACCAGTAGTCGTAAAAACACTGGCATCACAGGTTAACATATCGCTATATGGACTTATTGTTGGGATGTAAGAGTTTGCCCGTAAATCATCTCTCATCAACGTCTCTTCACCTACATTGGGGTTTAAAGCTGCGCCTTGTAACATCACTTTTGGCGATACAACAACATTATTTGCTACCCACTCGTGAGAAGTGACTTCCCAACCTTGCGTAACCGTCAGCGTATTTAGGGCGTTTATCTCAGAAAAGGTATTACTGAAAATAATTTTCCCATTTCTATTTTCTATGTAGCATAGGATTGGATCACCATTGCTATCTACAATAGGTTCATTGCTACTATCATAAGCTTGGAACGTCCAAAAGTGTTTTATGTAGTTTGGATTTACATTACGTGGTGGTGTAGAGTTTGAGGCAAAATAAAGGGTAGCTGAGTTTCTAAAATAATGATCATTAATAGGATTACCATCGGATAACTTAAACTCAAAATCTTCCCAAGGATCTTCAGATCTTGATTCTTGCTTTATGGAAAAATAAATCCCTGTATCAATTTCTGTATGTCCATCCACTATTGTTGGAGTTATTGCGCTGGATGTTCCTGATATATCATTATGAGTTACTCGATGCGTCCATGATACACTGTCGTCTCCAGTTAAATAAACAACTTCACCATCTAAGCCAAAAGCAGCTGTAGGGTCTGGATCTAATGTAGGATCTACATCCACGTAGTATTTTTCGACAACAACTCCGTCAATAGTAGCTTCTTTTTCAATAATTCTATTTTGTTTTGAGTCTATTTCAAACCGAATAATTTCGTTCGGGTTTCGCTTTGCAGAAGTCTTTAAAACCAGGTTTGATAGCGTGGAATTATTTCTTTTATTATCAGCTCGGTCATCTTTAAAATAAGGGTTAAAACTTATATTACTACCCGTCATTTTTAAGGTAAACTCACCCGTAAAATAAGCACCATTGGCCCAATCTACATTGAAAAACTTTTGATCATTTCTAAATTCTAATGAGGGTACAATAATTTTAATATTGTCATGTCCCGCATAGGGTGTGCCTGCTACTTTGAATTTATCAGATTCTGAAGGTCTCACGGCAATCCCTACAATATCTGAGCCTCCAAAATAAAAGGGCATTCCTATATAAGGATCATATGATATGGTGCTTAATTCTAGGGTTGAATTAGTGGTCACATTAAACATTCCATTGTTCACATGATCTGGCGGAAAATCAGGTCTTATAATTCTTGCCCAACCAAAATGATTTCTAAAAGGGCTATTGATAAATGTAAATTGTCCTCCATTAAACTGGCCGTCATCTCTATTCTCGTCAAAGCCAAATTGCAAGAAATTATCGTTAAAATCTTGTCCTTCAACCAGTCCAGATTGCCCATTATAAAATACAGCGTTCTCAAAGATGATATGAGTTTGTTCGGTAAAATTTGTATCACCATTATCATCAAATCTTGGTGTTGAACTATTCGGTTGATCAATATCTAGGTAACGTAAAGTACCATTTTGTACTTCTGGGAAAATGGTGATTGTATCGAATATTGAACTTTTGAAAAGAACTTGTACGTTTGGTTTGGAGAAGGTCATTTTATTCCCTCTGGCATAGTATTCTCCATCACTTGTAAAGTCTGAATCAAACACTTCAATTCCATCCGTAAAGTTGTAACTATTTCCTCCTCCGTTTGTGAAATTATTGACAAATACAAAACCTCCCCTTACGATAGTGGTATTGGTTAATGTTAGATTTCCAAATATTCTTCTTGCAATAATTTCGCTATGCGAAATTTGTAAAGTACCTCTAGTGACATCTGCTCTTTGTTGTGTAGTGAGTCCACTACTTCCACCAGAATTTTCAAATTGCAATCCAGTTCCTAAAATTTTTGAATGCGTAATTCTTGAAATTGCAGGCATCACGGAAGCTCCTGCTTCTTCGTATTGGTCTCCATTCGCATAATATCGCCAGTGTCCGTACATACTGGTTACATTATTGATATCAAATGCTACATCTTGGTGGACATAATTGGGATGACCATAGGTATAAACAAAAGGATCGAAAACAATGTTATCTTCTTCATCTCTTACTTGTTGTGGGAGTAGAAAACTATCATAATCGTCATGGAATTGAATTACGACAGTTAGATTGGCTCCATTAGGTAGAGAGGCATTCGTTAGGTTTAGATTGTGACCATCAAAAATATTCGCATATGTTGGATCGTCATTTTGCACTCTAAATCTGTAAAAATTTTCTCCATCAATGCTTACGCCCATCATCCTTGAAGGTGCAACATAATCATACCAAGAGAAATCTGCCGTAGCATTCATAGGTCGCAGCATGCCTCCGACCATTTCAAAATTGTCAAACTCCCAACGCCCTCCATCTGTTTCTTCATAAATACCAGCGCTGGTAAAGTTTCTTCCATTTTCTCCTATGTAATGACCACTATAGTCCACTCTTAGGTTGTTCATAAATATTTGTGAACCACCACCAAATTGTGAAATACCGCCATTTCGAGTTCTTATGGCTGCTCCAGAATCGGTATTTTCAATGTATATTTTTTGGAAATTGATATTGTCTTCTGCACCACCTAACTGCCCATTAAAATAGCTATTCCAGAATGGGTCTGTATTGGCAATGGTAATATCAGTAGGCGATGGTGCTGTATTCAGTAATTTAATATCTCTAACAGAACTCCCTGCTCCTACAGTATGATTTAACAGTCTGGTTGAGAAAAAAGAGCTATTACCTCCCCATCTTGTAGTAGCCTCATCTGGTGGAATACAAGACACATCAATTGTAATGTTATGATTGGATGCAGAATCTTCATCATTGTTATTGGGAAGCGAGGTCGCGAACAGGGCAAAATCAATGTTCCAGTCAATGGTTTCTGCACATAATTTTATACGTGCATTGTTATTATTTCTAATCGTAAAAGCTCTGTCATGAGGAAAAACCAATGCCTTGTGTGTAGGTTCCAAACCATTGGCATCAAAAAATGGATTTACCCCAATAATTCCAACCTGATCCAATATAATTTCGCTTGCTGAAGCTCCATTATTCATAAGGTTTTGTATAGCATCATAGTTGTTCGTATATACATAAGCCTTTGTATTCCCAAGGGTTTGATTAGGAGTAACACTAATTGTAGCGTTTGTTCCATCTGTAGAAACAGCTAAAACCTCTGCAGTGATGGTTACAATTCTTCCAGGGGTTGTAAAAGGAAGGATGGTTCCAGTTGAAGCATTCGGGGCATTATGAAAGCCTTTTCGTATCGCTATTAGTTTATCTATATCTGATCAATTTACAAATGCAGATATAGGTAAACTAATAGCGATACTAAAATGCTT
>CAZTFN010000113.1:10271-11417 GCA_964612905.1 uncultured Flavobacterium sp.
ACAACATTGGAGTTTGCAGTTATGGAAATATCCATATAACGCAAATCGGCTTGGATTTGTGCATTCAATGTCGTACTTGACGTAACAATGAATCCAAAAAATAATAGATAATAAAGTAATAAGTAAGAGGTGATTTTATTCATAGTCATAATTGTTTTACCACTATGAAGTAACAACCAAAACCCAATAGAAAACAAGTTTAACAAACTCAATTTTTGAAAATTGAGGCGCTTGTTAAATACATAAAATACTATATATCAATACATTATAATTTATCACTCATTTTATCAATACATTAAGAGCGTGACTCCTAATACAGACGATAATCGATGAAAAAATGAGGAATAAAACATTTGGTGAGATAAATAATGTCTGAAAAACTGATCTGATTTATTCTAAATAAATGCATTAAAAATTCTAATAAAAGGGCATAGAATTTGTAACAATATTTTAATAAATGAACATCAGAAAAATGAATACATTTGATTGTTTTTGTTCAAAAAACAGGGAACTATAATACATTGAGAATTGTGATTCAATACTACGTTAGTAAGGGCAGATCTTCTTCACCTTATGTACTAAAATTGTTGTAAAAAGTAGCAAAATTTATGAAAAGGTATATCTATTGGAGCTTATTAATAAGCATCATATTACTATTAGCTGCAAAAAAGGAAACATACTTTCAAGATCATGATTCGAAATATAACTACTGGTTTGAAAAAGCAGAGAAGACGTATCGCATTAAAAACGATAGCACCATATTTTATGCCGAAAAGGCTGAGTTATACGCCAAGAATGACTGTGACTCAATAAACGCAGTTTTCTTACGAGTAAATAGCATGCATTTTTCTGAAAAATATGACCTTGCAAGAGAAGAATGCCTTAAAGTAATTCCGTTTTTAGAACAGCGTTTAACCCAAGAGGATGATTCTTGTCTTGTAGACATGAACTCAAAATTTCTAGAGCGTATATTTTACATTGAGAAAAATTTAAAAAACTATTTAAAAGCACTCGATTATTTAGAAAAGAATAAGCTCTTAGTTAAAAATTACAGCGAATATTTCCCTAGCTACTATTTTAATCTAGAGATGCAAAAGGCTAATATTAATTTTGAGTTACTTAACTACGATAAAACTCGAAATATAT
>CAZTFN010000114.1:0-11410 GCA_964612905.1 uncultured Flavobacterium sp.
AGCTCAGTTGGTTCAGAGCACTTGGTTTACACCCAAGGGGACAGGGGTTCGAATCCCTTCGCGCCCACTACAAAATCCTTCACTTCTTGTGAAGGATTTTTTGTTTTAGCAGGAATTTAAATTAGTTCTGTTCCTGCCTTTTTCGTAATTTTCACCACTATTTCATAACAGGTATAAGTACTTCTATGAAAATCCAAAATGATAATGACAAAAGAAGTTGATCGCATTATCATAAAAAACTCTAGAAAGGTATCTGTAAAAACACACAAACCAATATGAAAGGAATTGTATTAGCAGGAGGTTCAGGAACGAGATTGCACCCATTGACAATTTCCATAAGCAAGCAATTGATGCCTGTGTATGACAAACCCATGATTTATTACCCGATTTCAACTTTGATTTCAGCGGGAATAAGGGAAATATTGATTATTTCTACGCCTAGTGACTTGCCATTATTCGAAAAGCTATTGGGAGATGGAAGTAGTATTGGTTGTCGTTTTGAATATGCTGTACAAGAGCATCCGAATGGTTTGGCAGAAGCTTTTATCATTGGTGAATCCTTTATTGGTGATGACAAGGTTGCCTTAATTTTGGGCGACAATATTTTTTATGGAAGTGGATTGTCAAAACTACTAAGAGCGAATAATGATCCCAAAGGAGGAATTATTTATGCATATCACGTAAATGATCCTGAACGTTATGGAGTGGTTGACTTTGATGAAGGTGGAAAAGCAATTTCCATAGAGGAAAAACCAGAAACACCAAAGTCTAATTACGCGGTTCCGGGTATTTATTTTTACGATAATTCAGTTGTTGAAATTGCAAAAAATATCAAACCAAGTAATCGAGGAGAATTGGAGATTACAGATGTGAATAAAACCTACTTAGAACAAGGTAACCTAAAGGTTAGTATTTTAGATCGGGGAACCGCCTGGCTAGATACTGGGACATTCAATTCTTTAATGCAAGCTTCGCAATTCGTTCAAGTGATTGAAGAACGACAAGGATTAAAAATTGGCGCCATAGAGGAGGCAGCCTATCGAAGTGGGTTTATTTCAAGGGAAGAATTAGAAAAATTGGCAAAACCACTATTAAAAAGTGGGTATGGTCTTAACTTATTGGATATCTAAATGAAAGTAACCGAGACAAAGTTAAAAGGATGTTTCATCATTGAGCCAACTGTTTTTGGAGACCATCGTGGCTATTTTTTCGAAAGTTTTAACCAAAAAGTGTTTGCTCAAAAAGCAGGTCTTGATATCCATTTTGTTCAGGACAATCAATCACTTTCTAACAGAGGAGTATTACGAGGGCTTCATTTTCAAAAAGGAGAACATGCTCAGGCAAAGCTGGTGCGCGTAATAAAAGGACGAGTGCTAGATGTAGCGGTAGATCTGCGCAAGGACTCAGAAACTTATGGAAAATATGTGGCATTAGAATTATCCGAACAGAATCAAAAACAACTATTTGTTCCTAGAGGCTTTGCACATGGATTTTCTGTATTGGAAGATCATACAATTTTCTCCTATAAGTGCGATAATTATTACAACAAAGAATCGGAAGGAGGAATCATCTATAATGATCCAGATTTAAATATTGATTGGCGATTACATGAATCCGAAATTCAATTGTCTGAAAAGGACCGCATTTTAAAAAGTTTTCATGAGTACAAATAAAGTTGAAAATATTTTAGTCACAGGAGCGAATGGCCAACTGGGATCTGAAATTAAAGATGTTTCCAAAAGCTATCCACAATGGGAATTCTTTTTTACTGACGCAGATGCACTAGATATTACTGATAAATTTGCTTTAGAGAATTTTGTAAGACAAAATCATATTAGTGCTATAATTAATTGTGCTGCCTATACCAATGTAGATGGAGCGGAGTCTGAAATAGAACTTTCGGATGCAGTGAATCATTTAGCTGTTCGGCATATCGCAGAGATTTCAAAAGAAAACAACATCAAGTTTGTGCACATTTCTACGGACTACGTCTTTAAAGGAAATACTTATATACCTTATTCTGAGGGAGATTCAACGGATCCCGTGAATGGATATGGTCTGTCTAAGTTGAAAGGGGAAAAAGCAATGCAGCGAGTAAATCCGCAAGACTCCATTATTATTCGTACTTCATGGGTCTACTCAGAATATGGGAATAACTTCGTTAAAACTATGCTAAGACTGTCTCAATCAAGAGAAAGCTTACAGGTTGTGTTTGATCAAATAGGTGCTCCAACCTATGCTAAAGATCTAGCAAAAATGATTCTGTCCATACTTCCTCAAATAAAAAATGAAAATATTGAGGTTTATCATTACTCTAACGAAGGTGCAATTAGTTGGTTTGATTTTGCAAAGGCAATATTTGAACTTGAAGATTTGCAATGTGTTATTCATCCAATAAGAACGGAGCAATATCCAACAAAAGCATCTCGACCTAGATATAGCTTGATGGATAAATCAAAGATTAAACAACATTTTGATATCGATATACCTTACTGGCGTACTTCTTTACAATCTGCACTGATGCGGATGAGAGAATCTTAATGTCAAACACCTTACAAAGAAATGTTGTTTGGTCAATGTTAAAACCTGTAAGATGTTGGTATGAGGAGTGCTTGAATAAGAATCAGTGATTTTCCCTTTTATTTAGAAGGAAAACTCGGTTGACTAATATTAGCAAAACCAATCGGTTTTTCGTAATTTTCGCCCGATTTCAGAACCAATCAATGAGTACATTATCAAGAGATCAGAGCCCTCCAAGAAAAATCTTAGTAACTGGAGCTGCGGGTTTCATCGGGTTTCATTTGTCAAGACAATTGCTTCAGCTCAATTATGTTGTTGTTGGACTTGATAATATCAATGACTACTATGATGTTGGTCTTAAATATGGACGACTTCAAGAGCTTGGAATTCAAGAGGAAGAGGCATCAATTTTTCTTCACAAAACTTACAGTACTAAGTTTGGAGATCAATTGTCATTTATACGAATGAACCTAGAAGATCAAAAAGCACTTCCAGAATTGTTTGAAAAAGAAGAGTTTGATGTGGTATGTAATCTTGCAGCTCAGGCAGGTGTCCGATACTCTATAGAAAACCCAAAAGCTTACATCGAATCTAATATCAATGGATTCTTAAATATACTCGAATGCTGTAGGAATTATGATGTTGATGAGTTGGTATATGCGAGTAGTTCTAGTGTATATGGCAACAGTACCGAAGTGCCATTCAAGGAAAATCAGAATGTTGACAATCCAATCAGTCTTTATGCAGCAACCAAGAAGTCAAATGAGTTAATGGCGCATACATACAGTCACTTGTATGGAATTAAAACTATCGGACTGCGGTTTTTTACGGTTTACGGACCTTGGGGAAGACCAGATATGGCCATGTTTTTATTTACAGATGCTATTGTGAATAATAGACCAATAAAAGTGTTCAATCACGGAAAGTTATCGCGAGATTTCACCTACATCGATGATATCATCAAAGGAGTAATTGCTACCATTACCGCAAAGAACGAAGGTGAGAAATACCGATTGTATAATATTGGAAATAGTAAACCAGTACAGTTGCTGGACTTTATAGAGGAGATTGAAAAGACCTTGTCAAAAAAGGCAATAAAGGAAATGTTTTCCATGCAAGAAGGGGATGTTTACCAGACATTTGCTGATGTGAGTTCTTTGTCAAAAGATTACAAATATTTCCCCGATACTCCTATTGAAGTAGGAGTTAAAAAATTTGTAGAATGGTACAAGATGTATTATTCAATTGAATAAATAAATATTTAATTTTTAAGGAGTCTTTATAAATACATAAAAGCCTTTGTTTGTTATTCTAAACCAACCCTTTTTTGTAATTTGCGCCTCGTTTAAAGTAACCTAACTGAACCAAATGGATATAGAGTTAACAGGTAAAAAAATATTAGTCACAGGAGCAGCTGGTTTTATTGGGTCTAACCTGTGTGAAGCGTTGTTAGAAAAAGGAAATAAAGTTGTTGGTTTGGACAACTTTGCAACGGGAAAAAAAGAGAACATAGAGCACCTTTTTGATAATAATAATTTTGAATTTATTCAAGGAGATATTCGAAACTTAAGCGACTGTAGGAAAGGGGTAGAAGGGGTAGAATATATTTTGCATCAAGCAGCCTTGGGTTCTGTTCCAAGATCTATCAAAGATCCAGCAACTTCAAATGATGTGAATGTTGGGGGCTTTCTAAACATGTTGATTGCGGCAAGAGATGAAGGTGTGAAACGTTTTGTTTATGCAGCTAGTTCATCAACTTATGGAGACTCAGAGTCCTTACCTAAAGTAGAAGATAAGATCGGAAAACCCTTATCTCCATATGCCATCACAAAATATGTGAATGAGTTATATGCCGATGTTTTCTCTAAAACCTATGGAATGGAAACCATTGGATTGCGTTATTTCAATGTATTTGGACGTAAGCAAGATCCTAACGGAGCATATGCAGCAGTAATTCCAAAGTTTGTTGGGCAGTTTATGAAAGGAGAATCTCCTGTCATTAATGGTGATGGCGAGTACTCTAGAGATTTCACTTACATCGATAATGTAATTCAAGCCAACATGTTATCTATAATTGTTGAAGACGAAGAAGCCATAAACACCGTGTACAATGTCGCATACGGAGATAGAAATACACTGAATGATTTGGTTGGATACTTAAAAGAGTATTTGTCTGCATTTGATCCAAAAATCAAGGACATTGAAGTGCTACATGGACCGAATAGAGCTGGTGATATTCCACATTCATTAGCCTCTGTTGAAAAAGCAAATAGATTATTAAACTACAATCCAAAGTATTCTCTTCAAAAAGGTTTGAAAGAGGCGGTTACATGGTATTGGGAAAATTTATAAGATGAATAATATGAAAATAGCAATCATAGGATTGGGATATGTTGGACTTCCATTGGCAAGACTATTTGCAACGAAATACTCTGTGGTTGGTTTTGATATCAACAAAGAAAGAGTAGATGAATTGATGTCTGGAGTAGATTCAACTCTGGAAGTAGACAATGAAACGTTACAATCCGTATTAGTTCAAGAGAAAACATCCGATACGGGCTTGTATTGCTCTTACGATTTAAACGACCTAGAAGATTGTAATTATTTTATAGTTACTGTACCAACACCTGTAGACAAAAATCATAGACCTATTTTAACACCTTTGATCAAAGCGAGTGAAACTGTAGGTTCGATACTTAAAAAAGGCGATATCGTTGTATATGAATCTACTGTTTATCCTGGAGCTACTGAAGAGGACTGTATTCCTGTTTTGGAGAAAGTGTCTGGATTGAAGTTTAATGAAGACTTTTATGTTGGTTATTCTCCGGAGAGAATCAATCCAGGAGATAAATTGCACACCGTTGAAAAGATTCTAAAGGTTACGTCGGGTTCTACTCCTGAAGTTGGTAAACAGGTAGATGATTTATACAAATCAGTAATTACAGCAGGGACGCATTTGGCACCTACAATCAAAGTAGCAGAGGCAGCAAAAGTAATTGAGAATTCTCAAAGAGATATCAACATTGCTTTCGTAAATGAACTAGCAAAGATATTCAACCTGATGAATATCAATACTCACGATGTTTTAGAAGCAGCAGGAACTAAGTGGAATTTTTTACCCTTTAAACCAGGATTGGTTGGAGGTCACTGTATTGGAGTTGATCCCTATTACTTAGCTCAGAAAGCTCAAGAGTATGGATACCATCCAGAAATCATTTTATCGGGAAGAAGATTGAACGATAGCATGGGAGAATATGTTGCTTCTGAAGTCGTAAAATTGATGATCAAAAAAGATGTGAGGGTTAAGGATGCGGAAGTGTTGGTTTTGGGGATTACTTTTAAAGAAAACTGCCCCGATGTTAGAAACACAAAAGTTGTGGATGTAGTTTCATCACTGAAAGAATTTGGGGTCAATATTTCAATTTATGATCCATGGGCAGATGTGGAAGAGGTAATGGAAGAATACGGATTGGAATCTAAACAGGAGTTACCGAATAAAAAGTTTGATGCCATAGTGCTTACAGTTGCACATGAAGAATTTAAAGAAATGGATTTTGAAACAATCTTAAATCAGAATCATGTTATTTATGATGTGAAAAATACCTTAGATAATAATCTAAAAGACGGAGGGCTTTAGATGAAGAATTTTGCACTCATAGGAGCCGCAGGGTATATAGCGCCAAGACATCTGAAAGCGATCAAAGATACAGACAATGTCTTGATTGCCGCATTGGATAAATTTGATTCCGTAGGAGTTATGGATAGCTATTTTCCAAATGCAGAATTCTTTATTGAGTTTGAAAGATTTGACCGTCATATAGAGAAATTAAAAAGAAACGGAACTCACCTAGATTATGTGAGTATATGTACGCCAAATTACCTTCACGATTCTCATATTAGAATGGCTTTGCGTAGAGGGGCAGATGCTATTTGTGAAAAGCCTCTTGTTTTGAACCCATGGAACTTGGATGCTTTAAGTGATATTCAGCAAGAATCTGGGAATAAGATCAATACCATTCTGCAATTACGATTACATCCAAGCATCGTTGAGTTAAAAAACAAAGTAGACAATGGACCAAAAGACAAGAAGTATGAGGTGGATCTTACTTACATTACTTCAAGAGGAGGCTGGTATCATATCTCTTGGAAAGGAGACCAAAGTAAGTCTGGAGGGATAGCAACCAATATTGGTATCCATTTCTATGATATGCTTACCTGGATATTTGGAGATGTGCAAGAAAATGAAATTTATCTAAGAGAAGAAGATAAAGCTTCTGGTTACTTAGAATTAGAAAATGCCAGAATACGATGGTATTTGTCAATAGATGAGAATGATTTGCCTGCCAATATTAAGGCGAAAGGTCAAAGAACCTATAGATCCATCGAAGTCAATAATGAAGAGATTGAATTTAGTGGTGGGTTTACAGAGTTGCATACCAAGAGTTACCAAGAGATTCTTGCGGGAAATGGATTTGGACTGGAAAGTGCGAGAGCATCCATTAGCATTGTCCATCACCTGAGAAATACGAAATTAAAATCAAGTGGACTTTTTCATCCGTTTTTGAAGGCGAAACTATGAAAGTAGGAAATATACTTAGTTCACTTGAGCTTTTATCAGTAGGTAATATTAGCATGCTTGAAGAAACAAAAAGTCGATATGACTTCTTGATTTATGAACTTCATGGATGTAAAGAACTAAAGGGAAAAGATAAATAATGAGGATCGCGGTTATAGGCTCTGGATATGTTGGCTTGGTTTCAGGTACGTGTTTTGCCGAAATGGGAAACCGTGTAACCTGCGTGGATATCGATGAGACAAAGATCGAGCAACTTCGCAAAGGAATCATTCCTATCTACGAACCAAGGCTTGAGCCAATGGTATTAAAGAATATTCAGAAGGAAAATTTGTTCTTTTCAACTTCTTTAAAAGATAGCATCAAGGATGTAACTATCGTGTTTATTGCAGTAGGAACCCCTATGGGAGAAGACGGTTCTGCGGATTTACAATATGTCACAGCTGTTGCGAAAGAGATCGGGCAGAACATGCAACAAGAACTCATTGTTGTAGGTAAATCTACAGTCCCTGTTGGTACCGCAGACAAAGTCAAAGAAACCATTCAAAAAGAATTAGACAATCGAGGTTCTAACCTTGGTTTTCATGTAGTGTCCAATCCCGAATTTTTGAAAGAAGGAGATGCGATCAATGATTTTATGAAGCCAGATCGCGTAGTGGTTGGAGCAGATAGTGACCACGCTTTTGAAATAATGAGACGATTGTACCACCCATTTACCATGTCTTTTGATCGCATTATCGAAATGGATATTCGATCAGCTGAGATGACAAAGTATGCGGCTAATACAATGCTGGCGACAAAGATTTCTTTCATGAACGAGATCGCAAACATCTGTGAAAAAGTGGGGGCAGATGTAAACAATGTACGAGTAGGTATTGGATCAGATAAAAGAATAGGGTATAGTTTTATTTATCCAGGAGCTGGATACGGAGGTTCTTGTTTCCCAAAAGATGTAAAAGCACTAAAGAAAACGGCAGAAGATTACAATTATACACCTAGGTTGATCAAAGCAGTAGAAGAGGTAAATGATAATCAAAAACTGGTAATTGCTCACAAGGTCATAAAAAGGTTTGGAGAAAATTTATCAGGAAAAACATTGGCACTATGGGGGTTGTCATTCAAGCCAGGAACTGATGATATGCGTGAAGCCCCTGCGATTTATGTGGTAAAAGAGTTGGTAAGTCGAGGAGCTCATATTGTTGCTTATGACCCGAAAGCAATGGATGAGGCTAAGGGTTTTTATTTGAAAGATGTACCTAACATTACCTATGTAAATTCGAAGTACAAAGTTTTGACCAATGCCGATGCGCTCATTTTATTAACGGAATGGAAAGAGTTTCGTTCTCCGGACTTTGTGGAAATAAAGAAACAACTAAAATCGCCTGTCATTTTTGATGGACGTAATCAATATAATGTATTCAAACTAGAAGAAAAAGGGTTTGAGTATTTTCAAATAGGAAAGAAGTGATAAACAAGAACTATATAAAAATACTAGTACAAGCTTCAATTCAAGCAGGTAAAGAGATCATGTCTGTGTACAATTCGGATTTTCATGTAGAGAAGAAGGATGATAAATCACCTCTTACGGAGGCTGATAAAAGGGCTAATGATGTGATCAATGTATTCTTAAAAGATACAGGGATTCCTATTATCAGTGAAGAGAACAAACAGATAGACTACCAAGAAAGAAAAAAATGGACTTCTTGTTGGATTGTTGATCCGCTAGATGGGACCAAAGAGTTTATAAAAAGAAACGGCGAGTTCACTGTAAACATTGCTTTGGTTACCGAAGGACAACCAACCATAGGAGTCATTTACGTTCCAGTAGTTAAAACTCTTTATATAGGAGACGTTGTTGAGAAAAAATCATACAAGGTGACTCTAGATTCAGAAGAAACTTCTGTTGAAGATATTTTGAAGAATGTAATAGAAATAGCTCCAAGATCAAAAGGTGACAAGACAGTGAGAATTGTTGGGAGTAGATCTCATATGAGTAAGGAGACATTGGAGTACATGGAGAAAGAAAAGAACCTAGGGAAGCAGGTGGAAATTGTTTCCAAGGGAAGCTCATTAAAGTTTTGTCTCGTTGCCGAAGGAGAAGCAGACGTATACCCGCGTTTTGCACCAACTATGGAATGGGATACAGCCGCAGGTCATGCAATCTGCAAAGCTGTTGGACTTCATGTTATTGATGAAACTACCCAAAAAGAGTTACTGTATAATAAAGAGAATTTGTTGAATCCTTGGTTTATTTGCAAATAATATGAAAGATATATCAAAAAAGAGGCATATTGCCAAAACAATAACATGGAGGATCATAGCGTCCTTAACCACATTTGTCTTGGCTATTTTATTTTTTAGAGACGATCCAGATGCTACACAAAAAGCTACGGGTATTGCCATTGCTGAATCTATCTTAAAAATGATTTTTTATTATTTCCATGAGAGAATGTGGTATAAATCTAGCTGTGGATTGAAAAACAGAAAATCAAAAGATGAGTAGCAATACATTCAATCAGAAGTTTAAAATTAGTGTAAATGAAAGACGTGCTTTGAATAAGCACAACTCATTTCTCATATTTTTTACAGGTCTTTCGGGATCTGGAAAATCTACTATTGCTAATGCTTTAGAAGAAAAGCTGTTTGAACAAGGAATAAAGACATTCACTCTGGATGGTGATAATGTAAGAAGGGGAATTAACGCTGACCTTGAGTTTAATGAAGAAGATCGAAAAGAAAATATTCGTAGAATTGCGCATATTAGTGACCTTTTTGTAGATGCAGGAATAGTGGTCATTGCTTCGTTCATTGCCCCGTTTGAAAAAGATAGAGAGTATATCAAGAAAACAGTGAAATCTGTTAACTTTGTCGAAGTTTTTTTAAGTACATCTGTAGAAGAATGTGCACGAAGAGATGTAAAAGGATTGTACAAAAAAGCAAAAGCTGGAGAGATTGGGAATTTCACAGGGATTTCATCCCCTTATGAGAGGCCCTCAAACCCAGATATAGAAATAGATACATCAGTAAAAACAATAGAAGACTCTGTTGAACTGGTTTTCGAAAAAATAAAGAACAAATTACAATTAGTTATCAATGAGTAAGTATTATTTAAATTACTTAGATGAGTTAGAATCAGAGGCGATTTATGTATTGAGGGAAGTTTGGGCGCAGTTCCAAAATCCCGTAATTCTGTTCTCAGGAGGAAAAGATTCAATTGTTGTTACACACCTTGCAAAGAAGGCGTTCTACCCATCAAAAATACCTTTTGCGCTCATGCACGTAGATACTGGGCATAACTTCCCGGAAACTATTAAGTTTAGAGACGATCTTATTAAGGAATTGGGAGTTCAGCTGATCGTAGGTTCTGTTCAAGAGTCAATTGATACAGGTAGAGTTGCAGAAGAAAAAGGAAAAAGCGCCACTAGAAATGCATTGCAGATTACAACACTTTTAGACGCTATAGAAAGCAATAAGATTGATTGTGCTATTGGAGGTGGAAGACGTGATGAGGAGAAGGCAAGAGCGAAAGAAAGATTCTTTTCTCATAGAGATGATTTTGGACAATGGGATCCTAAAAACCAGCGACCAGAATTGTGGAATCTTTTTAACGGAAGGCATTTTGAAGGGGAGCATTTCAGAGTATTCCCGATCAGTAATTTTACCGAAATGGATATCTGGAACTACATCAAAAGAGAGAACATTCAAATCCCATCCTTGTATTATGCACATGAGAGAGAGGTAGTTTGGAGAAATGATTCTTGGATTCCGAACTCAGAATTTTTGACGCTCGAAGAAGATGAGAAAATTGAAACTAAAAAAATAAGATTCAGAACCTTAGGTGATATTACCATTACGGGTGGAATTGAATCTGACGCTGATACGATTGAAAAAATTGCCTTAGAAGTTTCAGCAATGAGACAAACAGAAAGAGGTAATAGATCCGATGATAAGCGTTCTGAAACTGCTATGGAGGATAGAAAAAAACAAGGTTATTTTTAGGAGGATATGAGTATAGATAATAATCAATTATTACGTTTTACTACTGCGGGAAGTGTAGATGATGGAAAATCTACCTTAATAGGTAGATTATTATATGATTCGAAATCAATTTTCGAAGATCAATTAGAAGCTATCGAAAGCACTAGTAAAAAGAAAGGGTATGATGGAGTGGATCTAGCGCTATTTACAGATGGACTCCGTGATGAAAGAGAACAGGGAATCACTATAGATGTAGCTTACAGATATTTTACCACACCTAAGCGTAAGTTTATAATTGCAGATCCTCCAGGACATATTCAATACACTAGAAATATGGTA
>CAZTFN010000115.1:0-11293 GCA_964612905.1 uncultured Flavobacterium sp.
AGCTTGCAACAACTTCTTATGGTGGTTTAGGAAACATTCGATATAGGTTATTGAATAATAATGTTTGGACAGGTGAAGCACTCATTCGAGATACAGTAAACTTTGTAGCAGGGACTGATTATGTTTCAATCAGTGGTAACGAGACAATCTCTGGAGAGAAAACCTTTGCTGACAACATCAGAATTAGTGGCACATCTACAGGAAATGACAATACAGGAGCTTTCTTATTTTACGAATCAAACAACACAACTAGACAAGGTTGGGTTGGATTTGGGTCAACGACAAACTCCAACATGTCTATATATAGTGACGTAGCTGGAAGTCACCTCAGATTAGATGCAAATGGAAACTTATACTATAACGATCAAGAGGTATTAGATACTGGAAACCATGTCGCAGGGACTGATTATGTTTCAATTAGTGGCAATGAGACAATCTCTGGAGAAAAAACATTCACCCAAGACGTAAACATGCAAATTGCGAAACCTGTCTACACCTATCTGAATGGCTATGACTCAGGTTCACCTGTCATTGGTGTAAGAGGAAAAGCTAGCGGACAATCCTTCTTCATTGCTGAACAGAGCGACAGCACTGCAAGAATGATGGATATGGTAGAAACCTCCAATGGCGCTTACCAACGATGGTACAATAACGGTGCAGAAACCATTCGAATCAATGGAGAATTAGGAGATATTGAAACCCAAGAGTTAAAAGCGAGTCAATCTATAACCATTGAGAGCTCAAATCCAACAATGGTCTTGAAGGAAACTGGGGTAGCCGACCAAAATATTGATATTCAACTTAATTCTGGTCAGCTAAAGATCTTTGGAGTCAATGATGCTAGAGACACGTTCAATGAGTGGCTTACAGTAAATGCATCTAACGGAGACTTAACTGTTAAAGGAGATTTAAATGCTACAGGACAAACCGTTACAGCTGCTGATTTTACAGGAAACTGGAATGGAAACAGTGCATCTGACTTTGTTTCATTAAGCCAATTACAATCATGGGGAATTGGAACAAAAGCACCAAGTTTTATTTCAGATTTAACCTCGGATGAACCTGGAGGATTGTATGCTGTTACCACAACCACGCTGAACCAACCTACAGACCTAACATCTGACCGTGGAGGTTTACTGAACATGAGAAGAAGTGGAACACCTGACTTATTTCAACTTCTCATTGATTTACAAGGAAAAACATTTGTGAGAGGTGGTACATGGGACGGAACCATGTCTTCTTGGATAGAATTGGCCAATCTATCAGGAACACAAACCTTTACAGGACAAAAAACATTCAGCGAGCATGTATATCTTCAAGAGGAACTAAATTCAAACAGTGCCATTCGGACATCAGATGAAATGGAGGCGTATGACTTTAGAGCTAAAAATGGCACAGAGAATTCTAGATTGGCATATTTTGGAGTAGAATTTGACAGAGTATCCAATTATTTACGCCCTGTTTCTAACAACGACAAAGACCTCTTTATTGGAGGCTATGGAACAGGGACGCTTGATTGGCGTACTATTAATTTCTATGCTGGAGATTCTAGGTTTTATAGTCCAGTATCTATTGAAGAAACCATAAAAATTGGAGGAACTACCACCACAGGAGAGTTACAGTTTTTTGACACCTCTTCCACTCCACAAGCATCATTATCATACGATGAAGGCGCTACACAAATGGTCTACACAAATCTTGAAGGTGGAGAACACAATTTCACTACAAATGTAATTGCTCCAAACTTCGTAGGGGATTGGAATGGTAAAGCAGAGACTGATTTTATTTCTACCAATTCAGCCAACGTATTTACAGAAGATAACACCTTCAACAAAAGTATTATTGTAGGAGGCTTGGTAGACAATTCTGTTTTCCCAGCACCACCAAATCTTACTCCCGCTTTTGAAATCGCTTATGATTCAGTAAGTGAAGAGGTAAAAATGTCTGCAGCACACGGGGTGATTGCTTTCAAAGACGAGGTAAAAACTCAGATGACCATTGCTCAGTTAGACAATGCAGATGCGAAAGCATTCGTAACAAAAGAATGGGTTGAAGATCAAGAAACTGGTTACACAGGGACCTACACACAAGACGGATTTCAATATACCTACGCCAATGGAAGACTCACAAGTCGTGCCTTCGTAGGCTAATTAATAAATAACTCTATAATTTTTTTAAACATGAACACAGAAGTAAAAGAAACAGAACTAGAAATTGAATTAACTGCACAAGAAAAACAAGCCATTTTAGATGCTAGAGAACGTGCACAACAACAAGAAGAAAATTCAAAAGCAATTCAAGAGTTCTATGCAGAATTAGAAGCTTTATGCCAAAAGCATCAAGTAGCACCGCAGTTGATCAACAAAGATCTGTTGCAAATAGTTCAGTTACTCCCAGAGGCAATTCAAAAACAACAATTGACCTGGAAAAAACTGGAGAGTTAAATGTACGCCGATCACGCCTTGGCGTGATCGGCTTTTAAACCAATTAAAAAACCACTACTGACTCGAATGTCTATCGGGAAGGATCTCTCAATAAGAAATAAAAATGAAAAGAACTAAGAATACATTAAAGTCCTATTTCCAGACAGGAGACATTCCCAAACAATGGCAGTACGAAAATTTAATCGATTCTTTTTGGCATTTGGACGACACACTTCCTGCCTCAGCAAGCCTTGATGATCAAGTAGCCAAAAAGAATGAAGACAATCAGTTTTCATCTCTTCAAACCTTTAATAATGATGTCAATATTACCGACACCAATCCTTATTTAAACATCACAGGGACAGACTCAGAAAATAGATCTGCCAAAATTGGACTGAATACCCCAGGAGGTCTATGGACGCTTGAGAATAGCAACGATTTTAGAATCGATTTTAATGGAGAGTCTTCATTCCTATCTTTAGGTCGATTGGCGTCAGGAAAAGTTCAATTAGGAACCAACAATCTAGAGCGATATGAAATTGATGCTTCAGGGAATCACGATTTCAAGTCGGGAACAGCCACTTTTGGGGGTGCAGTCGAAGCAAACCAGGGTATTGAAGTTACCTTTCCCTTAGCTTCACTAGATGTTGCTAATCAATCCATAGGAAGCGTTTTGATTGAAAACAATGCGAGCGGTGCCGAAGCCCCTTCTATTGCAGGTAAAACAAACAACAACAGTCCTGGTTTGCAATTCATCGCATCCACTAGAGATGCTTCAGGAACATTGGCTGACATGATCTTCAACATAAGAGAAAACAACAATACCGACTTCACGGCAGAATTAGATACTATTGGCTTCCAATTCAGAAGATATAGCACACCACTATTGAATATTTACAGAAATGGAAAAATTGAAGGACTCAATGGAGCCGATTTCTCAGGAACCTTAACAGTGAGCGATTTAATCTCTGCAAATGGAGGAATCACCATCAATCAACCTGACCACAATTCAAGATTAAGATTTACACGAAGCGGTCATACGGATTACGGATTGTCTTTGTTAGATGGCCAAGGATTAACAGTTACCAACCTCGGTAATAGTGTAAAAGAGATGCAGTTTACTTCTACCGGAAAGGTAAATTTCAATGCAGAGATTATTGCCAATGAAGGAATTAGAATGTATGACAACGATCAGATAGGTTTGGGTGATGGGAATGACATGAGAATCCATCATAATGGAAGTCACTCTTATATAGACAATTATACAGGCGATCTTATCACTAGAAACTTACTACCCGCGGGTAACATGCAGTTTATAGTGAACGACAGCTCCGACAACGATAAGCTATTGATCTATTTAAGCGGCTCCAATCAATATGTTTCACTTAGACATGATGGGAATGAAAAATTGAGAACAACTTCTACCGGCATTGAAATAGACAGAACCATTTCTACCCCAACAGACACAGATCTTTTCCTAAGCCCAAATGGTGGTGGTCACGTTTATTTGGGAAGCTCCGGAAACGGAAATACCCTATATCATTACAGCAGATACAACGATGGAAATTATACGACTTTCAGTCATAGCGCAACCCATAGCATTTTAAACTCTACGCATACTGAAGGATTTATGTTCGGTAGCAATGTAGTCGTAAACGCTGATTTGCAAATATTAGGAAATGTAAAGACCTCTGATGGCTCAACAGGTTTCTCAGGCACATTCATCGCTGGCACACACAACATCACTGTAAAAGACGGAATTATTACAGACGTAGTAGTCATTCCATAAACAAACGCTCTTCTGATTCTCTTTCCAAGAATTGGAAGCGTTTTCAAAACAAAAATTTAGTAAAAGAGCTATGAATTTTATTGATCAAATAGTCCCCACAATACCCGATGTTCCAGTCACCAATGACAACAATGTCTTATATGCATGGATCATAGGCGTTCTCATCGCATTCATTTTCGGTCTTTTTTGGAAAATGAAAAACATCACCGAGATCTATGAAAACAAGTTAAAAGACATTCAACTCAGATTGGATCACGTCATCGATGAAAGTATTGATCGGATGGAAAGAAAAGACAACCTCAACAGAGATTATGTGGAAAAGTTGAGCGTATTGATAACCAAATTACACGAAATCTTAGTCATAATCAACAGATGAAAACAGATGAAAAATACAAGAAATGGGATTTAATTCGGCAAGAAGATGCAAAGAGATTACAACAGGCCATTCTTTATTTGAACCAAAGCGAAACACTCATCAAAGATGTTTTAAATCGGTTTTCTGAAGATCAAGGCAAAACCGTAATCAGCTATGAAGAACTCTCTAATATAGCTTACGACGTTTGGCTACATCCGTCACCTGGAGTACGATTTAAGAGGGTAAAACATGAAGACAAACCTTTGTATTTCATTACAGAAATGAATCCCAAAGAAACTCAGGACAATCTTGCAGTCTTTGGATTACATCAGCACGATTGCAAGGAAATATGCGAGGTAAAAGAAGGTCATCTTGTAGAGATGCTAGAACGCAACAAGAACTATACAAAAGGAGACAAAGTCTTTTACCCTGCATATTACAGACACAAACCTAGCGCTAATATATTTAGCATTTATGGAGTGGAGTTCATTCCAAATAACAAAACAAAATGACTCCGTTAATAACACGAACAACAAAATAAAAAAAACGAAAAATGGCAACATCAAAAGAAAATTTAAAAAAATACTTTGAGACTGGAGACAAACCTACTCAACAACAATATGCTGAGCTGATTGAAGCACTAAGGCATGAAGACGAAAACATCCCTATTACAGATGTAGACGGACTCCAAGAATCTTTGGATTCAAAGGCAACAAACCAAGCCTTATTAAACCATATTAACGACAGCACCGTGCACGGAGGAGGATCAAATATCTCTGGAGCAGACATCAAAACTGCCTATGAAGCAGAAACGAACACCAATGCATTTACAGATACAGAAAAACAGCAAGTTGCCGATGGAGTTGTACACAGATTAAACCTAGATACCCACACAAACCCGAATGAAAAAACAATTTGGAATAATAAAATTTCTGAATGGAAAACAGAGACCCTTGAAGAAGAGGCAGGAGTGATTTACCGCTTGTACGGCGGTAATCTATATCAATTCACTGGAACCTTTACCAATGGAGAATTCACAACCATCAACATAGAAACTGAATTATCTGAAAGCAAGTGGAAGACTGTAATTGTTGGAGTTCCAAAGCCATCAGTGAAATTTGTATCACCTATTACTGTAGGTCAACAACAAACCTATCAGGTAAGCGTAGGAGGCTGGGGTTTTGATGAGAATACAAAAATACATATTGTTTCCAAAAACGCGGGAGTAGATGATTTAATCCCTTTTAATGTGGAGCCTTTAACAGCGAACAGTCTTTCTTGCTCTGTAACAACCAACGCTGATTTAGCCATGTATGAATTCATTGTGGAAAACGCTGCTGGCGCAACTACATATGCATACGATTTTACAGTGGCAACTGAATCTACCTTAATCCCTACAGCTATGACCTGGGAGAATATCGTGAATGAATCCGACACATTTTATGGAAATGGTAGCATCTCACCTAATTCATTGAATCAACATTCGAGAACTGGAGAATATACCGCTTTCGGCAATGGAGAGGATTTTGACATTATTTTCAAGGTTGAAGACATCGCAATCACCAATGGTACCGTTTCTGGAGGAATCGTTGTTGAAGTGCAAAATGACTTGGGTGAATTTTTAACAAGGATTCAGAAATTCACCGGGCTGTATTATGCTGTATCTAATGACTGGGTAGCAAGATTTCAACACAACCCTCAATCCAAAAGATGGGTAAAAACAACGAGAATCAATAGTGTTATTAGTTTCTACTCCTCTGACGATGGAGTTACATGGACCCTAATGCGCACCTTAGCAAACCCATACTCTGGAGCTGTCACTTTTTACTATTCTATACCTGCCCATGGCGGATTATCAAACATTCAGTTTATCACAAAATACTAAAAAAACAAAATGACTTTGTGATATAACACAGGACATAAAAAGCCTTAACTGAATAAATCACAAACCCGATCACGCCAGAAGCGTGATCGGATCAAAATAAAATAACTATGAGTACAAACCCAAAATTACGAAAGAACGGAGGCAAAGGAACCTTCTTTGGCAACCTCCTGAAAGGCATAGCCAGAACAGGCAAAAGTGTTGGAGGCGGGCTCCTCAAAATTGTGGGAGAGGCAACAGGAATTTCTGATGTAGGTAAAATTACTGATGCCATCTTCAAAGAAAAGAACCTCCCTCCAGAAGAAAAAGAAATGCTTTTAAAAGAACTAGAGCAAGACATGATTGAAATGCAAGAAATCACCAAACGATGGCAATCAGATATGACATCAGATAGTTGGCTCAGCAAAAACATCAGACCCCTGAGTTTGGCTTTTTTAAGCGTCTCACTGTTCATTTACATCATCTTGGACAGTTCCATGAAAGGATTTATGATCGATAAAGAATGGATTGATTTACTATCAAGCTTGTTGTTGTTGGTATATGGTGGATATTTTGGCACAAGAGCCATAGAAAAAATTACCAAGATTAGATCCGAAAACAAATAATAACCCCCAAATACCAGCGCTATGAATTACAAGAAATACATCCTAGAAATTCTGCGAGATCATCAACCAATGACCATACACAAGTTCGATCGTTTGTTCTACGAAAACAACACCCGATTAATCAGTTGGCTTGCCACAGTAAAAGAATTGGTAAGTGATCAAATGATCAAAGAAGAACCTTTGCGAATTACCTCTAAAGGAATTCATGAATTAGAAAACATGAACTCATGATCACATCTTCAAATAAAAATCTCTCGTCAATTCTTGATACCTCTCAGTGTAATGATGGCGGGAGATTTCTATAATTAACTCCTCTTCTGTAAGTTCATCTTCTTGTAGAGAAAACTCAAGCAAACTTCTCTTAACTTCAGAAGCCTCCGTTCCTCTCACTCGACAAACACGTGCAACGAACCAATTGCTTTCTTTGGCAAGATTTATAAAGGTTTGTTCCTCTTTAAATGGAATGACGATGGCAAACCTACCCGACGGAGAAAGCAATTGGTTCGCACCTTGAATCAAATCTTCGAACGACAAAGATGAGGTGAATCGAGCTTTATTTCTCGCTTCGTCTTCCGTTTCAAAAGCATCTGTGTAAAATGGCGGATTCGAAATGATTAAATCGTACTTCTCTCCCTCTTCGGTCATTTCTTGAGCAAACTCTTGAAAGGAACTATGATAACAAAACAATCGATCTCCCCAATCCGATCGTTCAAAGTTCTCTACCGTTTGTTCGTAAGCATTCTCATCCAATTCTATCGCATCAATGGTTTCTGCATCACATCGCTGTGCTAGCATCAGAGCAATCAATCCAGTTCCTGACCCTACATCAAGAATAGATTCAGGTTCAGTTTCTAAAGAACACCAAGCTCCTAGTAACACACCATCCGTTCCCACTTTCATAGCGGTCTTTTCCTGATGAATTTCAAACTGTTTAAATCGAAAAGACTGACTCATGCCACGAAAATAATCAATAACTTAATAAGGGAATAATACAATAATTGAATAATTAAACCTTTACCCTAAACTTTGCACCTCTGTGACTTTGCCACTTTGCACCCTACAATACACACCCAAAACCCTTCACCCTTCACCCTTCGCCCAACAAAACAACACGAAGCCTAAAAGGCGAAGTGATAAAAATTTAACACTAAAAACTCAACATTCTGCTAGTTGTTTGGTTTTTGTATAGGTGCTACCTAATTGATTCAATATGAATTAGCTGTATTTTTACGCAAAAACGAGCCATATGCAAAAAAATTACTTCCTCTTTTTACTGACTTTATTGATTTCTACGTTGACTTTTGGTCAACAAATGCCGATTGATTTCTCTGACTCATCACACAACTTTGGTGTTTTTGGAGGTAGCGGATTTTCCATTCAACCCGGACCAGTAGATAGCAGCAACGATACTGGGCAATTTTTTAATGATGGATCAAATCCTTCTCAAGGATTCTTTCTAGACCTTGCTCAAGACGTAGATTTTGATGCAGAGAAAAATATTACACTAAGATTCTATTCGTTTGACCCGAATACACACACCATCTTAGTCAAGTTTGAAAACGGGACAAACCCAGATGTTCAAGTGAAAGTCGATGTTCCTTCAGGAAACGCATCCACTTGGCAAGACTTTACCTTCGATTTTTCAAATGCCGTATTAAGCTCAGATGGAACAACTCCTGTAAATGCCACTGGAACGTATAGCAAACTGGTTATTTTTATTGATGAAGGTGTAACCACCACAGGGACTTATAGAATAGACGATATTAATGATGGATCTACCGCATCGGACCCACATGAATTGGATGTAATTTACACCGATTTGGTTTGGGAAGATGAATTTGATGTTGACGGACCTGTGAATACTGACAATTGGCACCATCAAACTTTTGGACCTAACGGTGGTCAATGGTTTAATGGTGAGCTACAACATTATACCGATAGTCAAACCAACTCTTTTGTTTCAGGTGGATTCTTAAACATTGTAGCTAAAAGAGAAACGACTACACAAGATGGGGTAACCTTAGATTTTACTTCAGCCAGATTGAATTCCAAATTCGCTTTCACTTATGGTAGAGTGGATGTTCGTGCGAGACTTCCTTTGGGTAATGGAACATGGCCAGCCATCTGGACTCTTGGAAAGAATGTAAACGAAGTAGGTGCTTGGTTCCAAACACAAGGTTTCGGAACTACCTCATGGCCCGCATGTGGTGAAATTGATATTATGGAGCATGGATTACACGCAACCAACGAAGTAAGCTCTGCGATTCATACGCCTTCAAGTTCTGGAGCAACCGTGAATACAGACACGCAAATGTTAGCAGACGTTGCCAATAATTTCCACGTCTACTCAGTAAATTGGTCGCCACAGAGAATTACGTTTCTCATCGATGGAGTTGGATACTACACCTATGAACCAGACGTATACAATGCAGATACTTGGCCCTTTGATTTGGATCAATTCTTACTATTGAATGTTGCCATGGGTGGATTTGCTGGAAACGTTGATGCCAGTTTCTCTGAAAGCTCAATGATTATTGACTATGTACGAGTATATCAGAATGAAAACTTAAGTACAGACGATGTATTTGCAAGTAAGTTCTCTGTATACCCAAATCCGAGCAATGATGCGGACATCTTAAATATTAAAACTACTGAAACCATTGACAAAGTGGAGTTGTTTAATATGGTGGGGCAACGAATCTTGAATCAAACCGATAACACAAAGCAAATCGGAATTCAAAACGTTAGCGCCGGAATGTATCTATTGAAGGTTTATTCAGGAAATAGAAACATCACGAAAAAAGTGATTATCAAATAAGTGAGAAGTAAAATATTAAGAAATGTGGTTATCGAAAGGTAGTCTCATTTTTTTCGTGCTAGTTGCAACAAAGCCCGTAAATCTTCCTTATCTGACTTTAGCTCTTCAATCTGACTTTTCAGCAAAGCAATCATCTCGTCTTTTTGGTCTTGTGTGAGTGGCTCTCGACCGTAAGTTTCACCCGGATCATGGATCTCAATTTCCAATGAGCTTTTTTGTTCACCAAGCAATAACCAGTAGATATCTACCTCTGCATACTTCGTAATTATATTTACGATTGCTTGTGACTTCAATTCTGTGTGCAAGGCTTTTCCTCGGAAGCTCGCAGAGGTCATTCCGATACTTTCAAAGAATGCTTCCTGCGACATAGATTGCTTCTTTGCAACCTTCTTGGCAATCTGCATCACACGCTCTTTGATGTTTGTAAATTTATTTACCATAACCATACACATACAAAACTATAACAATACAACAACAAAACCATCAAAATGAACGATTAATTGCTTCAAAAGCACTTGGGCAAGGTTAAAAAAATGGAAAATGTGATGGCATCTCTGAAGATCTTCAGGAGATTCACAGGAAAAAAGAATCAAATTATAGTGGGGTAAAGAGAGTCCTTACTTCAGTCCTAGCAATTGTTTAAGGTCTTCCTTATCAGATTTCAAGTCTTCAATCTGACTCTTTAACATGGCAATGATTTCGTCTTTCTCTTCGCAGCTTTTATCAGTAGTCTCGTATTTCAACCCAGGTTCGTTTAATACATTGGATGAGGTGGTTTTCGACTCTCCAATCAGCAACCAATGAATATCTATTTCAGGGTATTTCGTAATTATATTTGCGATGGCATTGGAGTTTAATGGGGTCTCTTTTGCTTTTCCACGGAAGTTGGCGGAGGTCATTCCAATGCTATGAAAGAATTTCTCCTGAGAGATGGATTGTTTCTTTGCAAACTGAACAACACGCTCTTTGATGTTCGTAAATTTATTTACCATATTTTAGCGAATTGTAAATTTATTTACATATATTGTATACTGCTAAACTATAACAATATAACAACAAATATGTTAAAAACAACCTATGATTACAGAAATCGAAAGAAAAGAATTGCGTCAACTTTTTCAAGGATATTACGCAGATGATGTTTTAGCAATCCTAAAAGAAAAAAAGATTACCAACCGAAACGGAAATTCACACAGCATCCCTTACATCAGAATGGTGTTTCAAGGGGTTCGAAACAATGCAGATATAGAAGCTGCTATTTGGCAATTGGCTGGTGAAAGAACCCAAGAAATTGAAGAACAAAAATTGCGTAAAGAACGCATCTTAAAGAAAACCATATAACAAAAAGAACAGTATAGAGTGTTGGGGTAATACTCTGGCATGACTGGGGTAGGTGGCTTACTGCGTCTGTCTCAGCATGC